>CAJBJW010000071.1 GCA_903953455.1 uncultured Pseudomonadota bacterium
AGGCGAATTAAAACATGGTCCATTAGCATTAATTGATGCTGAAATGCCGGTTATTACAGTTGCACCAAATAACAGTTTACTTGAAAAATTGAAGTCTAATATGCAAGAAGTGTCAGCGCGTGGTGGGCAATTAATTGTTTTTATGGATGAAACACTATCGCCGACACCCGATGATAATGTTCAAATTATTAAAGTACCAAAAGTAGATAACCATATCTCTCCGATGCTTTATACCTTGCCGTTGCAATTATTGTCATATCATGTGGCTGTTTTAAAAGGTACTGATGTAGATCAGCCGCGTAATTTGGCTAAATCTGTGACGGTAGAATAAATGAAAATAGGAGAAACCCGTTTTGCACAGTAATTATAATACGGATGATTTACGCATTTCTGGTATGACACAGGTCATCGCTCCTGTTGAAGTGCATACTGAAATGCCAATCACCAATCAAGCTGCTCAAACTATATTTAATACAAGGCAGGCGATTCACAATATATTAACAGGTGGAGATGATCGCCTAGTGGTTGTAGTGGGTCCTTGTTCCATTCATGATACAAAAGCTGCTCACGAATACGCTATGTTGCTCAAACAGGCAATAGCTCAATTTAGTAATGAACTACTTATTGTTATGCGTGTTTATTTTGAAAAGCCGCGAACAACGGTTGGCTGGAAAGGATTAATTAATGATCCTGATTTAGATTCAAGTTTTAACATTAATAAAGGGCTGCGTATTGCAAGGCAATTATTATTAGATTTGAATAATAATGGTATTCCAGCCGCGACAGAGTATTTGGATTTAATAACGCCGCAATATATTTCTGATTTAATTGCTTGGGGTGCAATTGGTGCGCGAACGACTGAAAGTCAAGTGCATCGTGAATTAGCCTCGGGGTTGTCATGCCCTGTTGGTTTTAAAAATGCAACCGATGGAACGATTAAAATTGCCATTGACGCGATTGGAGCGGCGATGAGTCCGCATCACTTTTTGTCTCTGACAAAATCTGGACATTCCGCTATTTTTTCGACAACAGGTAATGAAGATGTTCATATCATTTTGCGTGGTGGAAATAAACAGCCCAATTATGATGCAGTCAATGTGAATTTAGTAGCACATGGAATGGAAAAAGCGCAACTCCGCCCTAATATTATGATCGATTTTAGTCATTCGAATAGTTTGAAACAATGTCAACGCCAATTGATAGTGGGTGAAGATGTTGCGTTGCAAATTGCCAGTGGTGATAAACGTATTATGGGCGTTATGATTGAAAGTCATCTCAAGGCGGGGCAACAATCGGTTATTGAAGGGCGGCCTTTGGTGTATGGTCAAAGTATTACAGATGCTTGTTTATCATGGGAGGATACGCTGCCATTGCTTAAAAATTTAGCGAATGCAGTACAAAAAAGACGGAGTGTGAAAATATGATTATTTATGTGAATGGCAAGGAACGCGAAATTGCTGAAAACAGCACGGTTTTTGATGTTGTGACACAATTGGCATTACAAGGTAAAAAAATAGCGATTGAATTAAATCAAGAAATTTTGCCCTTCCAGTGTTTTGAATCACAAGGGTTACAAGCAAATGATAAGTTAGAAATTGTGCATGCTATCGGTGGTGGACAGGACGACTCTTTTGTTATAGCGGGTAAATCTTATCAATCTCGTCTGCTTGTTGGTACAGGGAAATATAAAGATTTAGAGGAAACCCGTTTAGCCATTGAAGCTAGTGGGGCGGAAATTGTGACTGTGGCTATTCGTCGCACAAATATTGGTCAAAATGCCAATGAAGCTAATTTACTCGATATCATTTCACCCGATAAATATACTATTCTTCCTAATACAGCTGGCTGTTATAACGCTGAAGAAGCGGTGAGAACTTGTCGCCTTGCACGTGAATTACTCGGTGGGCATAATTTAGTAAAATTAGAAGTCCTTGCAGATCAAAAAACATTATTTCCAAATGTGGTTGAAACATACATTGCCGCTGAAATTTTAGTGCGTGAAGGGTTTCAAGTGATGGTTTATACCAATGATGATCCTATTGCGGCTAAACGCTTAGAAGACATGGGATGTGTTGCAGTGATGCCTCTTGCTGCGCCCATTGGTTCTGGACTCGGTATTCGTAACCCATATAATATTTTAACTATTGTTGAAAATGCAAATGTACCTATTTTAGTGGATGCAGGTGTTGGAACGGCTTCAGATGCGGCTATGGCGATGGAATTAGGGTGTGCTGGCGTTTTGATGAATACCGCGATTGCAGAAGCAAAAAATCCAATTTTAATGGCATCGGCCATGAGAAAGGGAATTGAAGCTGGGCGTGAAGCATTTTTGGCTGGTCGAATGCCTCGAAAACGTTTTGCATCAGCTTCTTCGCCTATTGATGGATTGTTTTTTTAAAATACAAGTATTTTCGCCCTATAATGGGGTGATATTTTCTTAACTGTTAGGTTGATATTATGCAGATTATTCAAGAAGCGTTGACATTTGATGACGTTTTACTCGTTCCCGCTCATTCTACTGTTTTACCGCGTGAAGTTTCTATGCAAACGAAATTAACCCGCGGTATCTCGCTTAATATTCCACTGGTGGCTGCGGCAATGGATACAGTCACAGAAGCGCGTTTAGCTATTGCAATTGCGCAAGAAGGTGGTGTTGGTATTATTCACAAAAATATGACCATTGAACAGCAGGCCTTAGAAGTTCATCGTGTTAAGAAATATGAAACAGGCGTCATTAAAGATCCTATTACCGTGACACCTGATGTCAGTATTCGTGACGTATTAAAATTAACACAGGCCAAAAAGATTTCAGGCGTTCCTGTTGTTGATGGTGATGAATTAGTTGGGATTGTTACCAGTCGTGATTTGCGTTTTGAAACACGTTTTGACGAGCCTGTTTCGAGTGTGATGACACCCAAAGAGCGTTTAATTACGGTTAGTGAAAATACGAATCGCAAAGAGGTTCTCGCCTTATTGCATAAACATCGTATCGAGAAAGTATTGGTTGTAAACGATGATTTTCATTTGCGTGGATTGATTACAGTTAAAGATATTCAAAAAGCGAAAGATTACCCAAATGCCTGTAAAGATGAGCAGGAGCGTTTGCGTGTTGGCGCGGCTGTCGGTACAGGTGATGGAACTGAAGAACGTGTTGCTGCATTAGTCAATGCGGGTGTGGATGTTATTGTGGTTGATACAGCGCATGGGCATTCACAAGGTGTTATAGATCGCGTGCGTTGGGTTAAACTACATTATCCAAATGTGCAAGTGATTGGTGGCAATATTGCCACCGCTGAAGCGGCTTTAGCGTTAGTTGAGGCGGGTGCTGATGGTGTGAAAGTAGGTATTGGCCCCGGTTCAATTTGTACGACGCGTATTGTTGCAGGTGTTGGCGTGCCACAAATGACAGCCGTTAGCAATGTGGCAGCTGCACTTAAAAATACAGGTGTGTCAATTATTGCTGATGGTGGTGTTCGTTATTCTGGTGACGTGGCTAAAGCATTAGCGGCAGGTGCTGATGCGGTGATGCTCGGTGGTTTATTTGCTGGAACGGAAGAAGCACCCGGTGAAGTCGAATTATTTCAAGGTCGCTCATATAAATCCTACCGCGGCATGGGTTCACTTGGCGCCATGTCACAGCAACAAGGCTCAAGTGATCGTTATTTCCAAGAAGAAGCGGATTCAGTTGAAAAATTAGTGCCTGAAGGCATTGAAGGTCGTGTGCCTTATAAAGGAACGATGCTTGCTGTTGTGCATCAATTGCTAGGTGGTATTCGCGCTAGTATGGGATATACAGGTTGTGCAACCATTGCTATTTTGCATGAAAAAGCACAATTTGTACGTGTCACTAGTGCAGGTATGCGTGAAAGCCATGTGCATGATGTCACGATTACGAAAGAAGCGCCCAATTATCGAATGGAATAATTGCGTATTTGTTATTTTTGCTGAACGCCTTGATTCGTTATCAACAATCAAGGCGTTTGTTTTTTTACGTTTTAAAAATAGGTTTTGATTTTATGTTACTTATTCCAGCAATCGATTTAAAAGAAGGGAAATGTGTGCGTTTGCGTCAAGGACGCATGGAAGATGATACGGTATTTTCCGATAATCCCGTTGAAGTCGCTGCACGTTGGGTAAATGAAGGAGCGCAACGAATTCATTTAGTAGATTTAGATGGCGCATTTGCAGGTAAACCACGCAACGCTGACGTGATTAACGCTATTGCTAAGGCTTATCCTTCTGTTCCAGTGCAAATTGGTGGCGGTATTCGTGATGAAGCGACCATTGAAGCGTATTTAAACGCGGGTGTGCAATACGTTATTATCGGAACGAAAGCGGTTCAAGAACCTGAATTTGTGCGCGAAATGGCAGCAAAGTTTGCTGGTCATGTCATAGTGGGTTTAGACGCAAAAGACGGTAAAGTGGCAACAGATGGTTGGGCGACTGTTTCACAATATGATGTTGTTGATTTGGCATTAGAATTTGAACAAAATGGCGTTGCCGCGATTATTTATACCGATATTTCTCGTGATGGCATGATGCAAGGCGTAAATGTAGAAGCGACTGCACGATTAGCGAGGGCGATTTCCATTCCGGTGATTGCATCAGGCGGTATTACCAATTTAGATGATATTTATGCTTTGGGCAAAGTAAAAGACGATGGTGTCATGGGCGCCATTACGGGGCGAGCCATTTATGAAGGGACACTCGATTTCGGGCAAGCACAGAAAATTGCATTAACGTTTTAGGAAATAGCAATGAGTTTAGCAAAACGTATTATTCCGTGTTTAGATGTTGATAATGGTCGCGTTGTGAAAGGCGTTCAATTTGTGGATATACGTGACGCGGGTGACCCTGTTGAAATTGCCCGTCGTTATGATCGTGAAGGGGCAGACGAAATTACGTTTTTAGATATTACGGCTACGCACGATAATCGTAATACTATGGTGCATGTGGTTGAACAGGTTGCTAGTGAAGTGTTTATTCCGCTAACCGTTGGTGGTGGGATTCGAACGCTTGATGATATTCGTCGAATGCTCAATGCGGGTGCAGATAAAGTAGGCATTAATAGCGCAGCGGTTTTTAATCCACATTTTGTGAAAGAAGCTGCCGATAAATTTGGTTCGCAATGTATTGTTGTTGCTATTGATGCTAAAAAAGTCAGTGCAGAAAATGAACCGCTCCGTTGGGAAATTTTTACGCATGGTGGTCGCAAAGGGACAGGACTTGACGCGGTAGAATGGGCGCGAAAAATGGTGGAATTTGGCGCAGGTGAAATTTTATTAACGAGTATGGATAAAGACGGCACAAAATCAGGTTTTAATTTACCTTTGACACGTGCAGTAAGTGAAGCGGTTTCTGTACCGGTTATTGCATCAGGTGGCGTAGGAAATTTAGAGCATTTGGTTGAAGGTATTTTAGAAGGAAAAGCGGATGCGGTGCTTGCCGCGAGTATTTTTCATTTTGGCGAATATACCATTGGTCAAGCGAAAGCACGGATGCAAGCGAGTGGTATTGAGGTGCGTTTATGAGTTGGCTTGACGAAATTCGCTGGACTGCAGACGGTTTAATTCCAGCCATAGCGCAAGATTCAGAGACGGGTAAAGTATTGATGTTTGCTTGGATGAATCGTGAATCGTTGCAATTAACGGTCGATGAAGGTTACGCTGTTTATTGGTCGCGTTCACGGGAAAAATTGTGGCGTAAAGGCGAGGAATCTGGGCATAAGCAAAAAATTGTGCATATTCAACTCGATTGTGACGAAGACGTATTACTGTTAAGTATCGAACAGGAAGGCGGAATTGCTTGCCATACTGGTCGGCAAAGTTGTTTTTATCGACGATTAGTGGATGGTGAGTGGCGCATTATTGAAAATGTATTGAAGTCACCTGAGCATATTTATAAATAGTGTATTAATGTGTGACTTTGTTCACAGTTTTTTATATAAACGTTTGATTAATACGATTTTGAAGAATAGACTTCGGCTATAAGGGTTTATTTAATTTTTGGAGGTGTGTGATGTTTAATTTTACTTGTCATCGTGCTGTATTCTTAGTGGGCAGTTTATCTTTGATCTGCCTGTCAGAGTCTGCTTTAGCCGCAACAAAGGTAAAAAAAATCCAACCACAAAAAATTGCATCGACATTTGCCTTAGCGAAATTACTTAAAAAACATAATACAAACCGCTTTGGGCCAATGATGATTGCTTATTCAGATAAGGTTTTGAGCACTACAGCTAATGGTGTTGTTGCTAAATCAACTTCAGTTAATCATACGCAGACCAATATTCAAGTTGCGGGCGTTGATGAAAGTGACCGTGCTAAAGTAGATGATAATGGCTACATTTATCAACTTGTCAATAATCAAGTGATTATCACTAAAGCGTTTCCAATTGAGCAACTCAGTCAGAGCGCTATTATTGTATTACCCGAAGGAAATTTCTCCCCGACAGGGCTTTATCTTCAAGCTGGTAAACTGGTGGTGGTTGGTAACACGTGGCAAGAATTATCACCTCCTGTAGAATTTAAAAATACAACCTCACCAACCGCCAAAATGGCTTATGGTGGTTGGTGGGGGTATATGCGAAATACACAAACGCGCACAATAATTTACGATGTGAGTGATCAAACTAAACCTAAACAAATTCGTGATGTCGTGGTTGATGGTGACTATTTAGATTCGCGTCGTATTGGAAATTACCTGTATTTTATCACGCGCTCCTACCCACGCTATTACATGATGCCAAGTTTGGTTTCAACGAATCCGTGGTTTATGAAAACCAAAGATATTTTGCCAAGTATTAGTGACAGTAAAGCAGGAAAAACATCAACAAAAACCATGGCACTTAAAGATGTCGTGTATTTTCCTGATTTTGTAGAGCCTGATTATGTGGTGGTGGCGAGTATTGATTTAGATCAACCTCAAAAAGAAGTGGTAACTAAAGCCTATTTAGGGGCGGGTGATTTGGTTTATGCGTCACATGAAAATTTATATTTGTCAGCATCTAAATATAACTTTGGGGGAAATGGTGATGATGTCATTCCAAAAAATATAACGACCACTCAAATTTTTAAAATAGGTATCGATGCAGGGAAAATGAATTTTGTCGCAGCAGGTGAGGTAAAAGGTACGGCTTTAAATCAGTTTTCTATGGATGAGCAAGGCGATTATTTTCGAATCGCGACCACAACTAACAGTTGGTCTAGTGAAACAAATGAATCTTATAGTTCATTATTTGTGTTGAACAAAGAGATGAAAACGGTAGGGAAAATTGATAAATTAGGGGAACGTGAAGATATTTACGCTACCCGTTTTATGGGAAATCGTTGTTATATTGTGACTTTTAAGTTAACTGACCCGTTGTTTGCTATTGATTTATCTAATCCTTTGAATCCAACGGTGATGGGTGAGCTCAAAATTCCGGGGTACAGTAACTATTTGCATCCGATTGATGAAACGCACCTTATTGGCTTTGGAAAAGACGCAGCTGTTTACCTACCTGAAAAAACAAACGCAGAGGCACCTAATACCGATACGTGGTGGTGGACGGGGGGTTCTGCATTTTATCAAGGTTTAAAAGTCGTTCTGTTTGATGTAGCGGACATGACGAATCCTAAGCAGGTAGGGGAGTCAGTTAGCATTGGTGATCGTGGAACGGATTCACCCATACTTTGGGATCATAAAGCACTGTATTGGGATGCAGAAAAGCATTTGTTCGGCTTTCCTGTTCAAGAGTCGCATTTAACAGAACCTTTCGATCCAAATAAACCTTGGAATTATGGCAAACCTACCTTCCAAGGTGCTTATATTTATGAAGTTACACCTGAAAAAGGTTTTACACTTAAAGCAAGGCTATCTCAAATTCCAGTTGATATGAAACCTAAAACTGAGAGCTATAATGATTATAGTTACAGTTATTGGGAGTCAGAAGCGACCAATTATTTTGTAGATAGAATTTTGCGTGTAGATGAGAGTTTATACACTTTATCAAACAATCAGATTAATGTTTATGGTTTGGATAACTATAAAAAACTGAATACGTTAGTGATTAAACCTCAAGTAAATTCTCAAAAATAAGGGTCTTTATTTAGCAGGAAAACACGTTTTAGCAATATTATTAATTGGTTACAGTTTAAGGGCAATTTAAGATTGCCCCTCGACAATGTATCCAATAGTGA
Organism: uncultured Pseudomonadota bacterium; assembly: GCA_903953455.1. Taxonomy (GTDB): domain Bacteria; phylum Pseudomonadota; class Gammaproteobacteria; order Methylococcales; family Methylomonadaceae; genus UBA10906. The sequence continues at coordinate 8,178 of CAJBJW010000071.1, forward strand.
AACTTTTTAAAAATACTTATGCCAAATTCGACATTTAAAAAACTGAAAATGCCTAACGAAATTGATTTGTCTTCAAGACGCAAATTCTTAAAAAATATCACCTTTGGTTCGCTCCTATTTTTGACGGGCACACAAATTGCAAATGCGAAAGCAAAGCATATAGTTGAACGCAAAGTTATTACGCGTAAAATAGCAGAAAAATCCAATGTTAAACCAGTTGCTGTCGCTTCAAAAGGTCATCAAAAATTGAAAGCAGCTATCACTAATCGATTGGCTAAAAAAAGTGAGTCGCATGATAAAAAGCTAGTGGCCGTTCATACATCGAGTAAAACTAAAATTAAAACTGAGTCGCATCATATTGCAAAAAATGCACATCATGAAACGATAAAGACTCATAAGTTGGCTGACGCGCATCATCACAATGACACGCGTCACCATAAAGTGATTGCGTCTAATTCGAAGCGCAGTGTTATGTATCGTGATAATGCACTAATTTTAGATACGCGTGAAGAGCGTCAATTATTTGTACAGCACATTCCATCAAAAATGATTGCACTCCAAAATCCCCATACAGGCGATCATTTAAAGCTGACCTATTTTGAGCGTGGTCTTTATATTGAAGATGCCCTTCAGGAAATTGATTTTATTTTTCGTGATCATCACACAGGCGATATTCACCCTGTTGATCCTGCATTACTCGATCAACTTTATGAATTAAAGCTAAGTTTGAATGTGAGTCGTCCGTTTAATATTGTTTCGGGCTATCGATCTCCTGAAACGAATGCAAATTTGCGTCGACACAGTGATGGTGTTGCGAAAAATAGCTTGCACATGCAAGGTCGGGCAATTGATATTCGTCTTGATGGTTATGATACAAGAACGATTAGAGATGCCGCGCTGGCAATGCAACGCGGGGGAGTTGGTTATTATCCCGATTCAAACTTTGTTCATATCGATACAGGAAATATCAGAAGTTGGGGCGTATAAATTTTACAATCGTGTTTTGACTAGGTCGTAAATTTCTTGGCTGCTCACTTCAGCGTCACTCAAAATAGCCGTTAATTCGGCTATTTTTGTTTCTGCAAATTCTCTATCTTTTAAGCTTGCTGCGTTAATGTAAACATTGAGAGCTGCACTCTTTAAACCTGCATAACCAGACATAACAGCAACGCCAGCGTCACTAATAACGGCTGTATTGCCTTTTTGAGCGGCAATTTTACTTAGCGCTATGGCCTGAGCGCAAGCTTTTGCGCACATCAAAGGAACATTAGTTGCTTCTCTTAAAATGTACTGAATAGCCGCGCTTCGTGCTATTTTTTCATCATCGGTTTCTTTTGGTAGCGCATACGTTGCCATTAATTCATCAAAAATATCAACGTCAGCTTTAATCATCGCAGTTAATTGTTCACGCAATATTTCTGATTGATTTAATAATTCCTTCATGTCATTTTCAACTTCAGCGTATTTAGGTTTGCCGATAGTTAAATTACATACCATGCTCGTTAATGCGGCTGATTGAGCTCCCATTAGTGCAGAGGCGCTACCGCCTCCAGGGGTCGCGTTTTTGCTAGCTAATGTATCTAAGTAAAGCTGTATTGAACTATCTTTTATTTGCGTCATGATAAAAATTAAAAAAGTAGGTAGTGAATAAAATGATGTAATGAATAAAATTATTGCGTGCGGTTAACATTTCCCCGGCACGGCTAATCTTGTTATCATAATGCGTAACATACCGCAGAATTGACTTACTGCGAAAGACTTTCGCTGTTCATTTTCTCAATTTATGACAATTCCATCTATTGTAATTTTCACTGACGACCCCGGTTGGCATGGTAAGCAACTCAAATACGCATTCGAAGAATTAGGTTTTCAAAGTGATTTTGTATCACTGAGTGCGTGTAGTTTCAATTTATCGCGTCAAAATGAGGTGCCAATTTCAATTCCGCAATTTGAAACAACATTACCTTCAGCAGCATTTGTTCGCGGCGTACCAGGTGGTTCCCTCGAAGAAGTAACACTTTATTTAGATTTTTTACATGGGTTGAAAATTTTAGGTATTCCTGTTTATAACGATGCACATGCTATTGAGCGTAGTGTTGATAAGGCAATGACCAGTTTTTTATTGCACCATGCTAATTTACCTACTCCTAAAACATGGGTGTTACGTAGCCGTGATGAGGTGCTTAACTTAGCGCGAGAAGAATTGGGTGCAGGCCATTTTTTGATTAGTAAGCCTTTGTTTGGCTCTCAAGGAGAGGGCATTCGGCGCATTGAGAAATTAACAGATATTCCTTGGATATCGAGTAGTCATGGCGTTTATTATTTGCAGCGCTTTATTTCTTGTACGGGTGAAGGGTTTTCTGATTACCGTGTTTTTGTGATTAATGGTCAAGCGATAGCTACAATGCGTCGGCGCGGTAAATCTTGGCTTAACAATGTGGCGAAAGGCGCGAGTTGCGAGCGAGTTGCGCAAAATTTAGAAATGAATGAATTAGCAATTAACGCTACGAAACTGTTGAAAATGGATTATGCGGGGGTGGATATCATTGAGGATTGCAACGGGCAGTTAAATGTGATTGAAGTGAACAGCGTACCTGCGTGGAAAGGTCTTGAAAGTGTATTTGACGGTAATATTGCGCAATTACTTGCAAAGGATTTAATTAATCGACATATTCTAAAAAATAATGAACACGTTTAGCACAAATCAATTGGAACAATTTTATTTGCAAGCTTGTGAAATTGAACTGCAAGCGTTCAAGCCTGGCAACGTGAGTATCTATGCAGATGGTCATGATATGACGGTTGAAGATTTTCGGCGCAGTGCGCGAGTGAGTGCGACACCTTTGTGTGATAAAACATATTCTTTGGGTGAGAAAATTTATTATTCAATCAAAGCGACTCGAGATGCAGTGGGATGTAATACTAATTTAGGTATTATTTTATTGTGCGCTCCACTAGTACATGCCGTGCAAATTTATCCAAATGACACGCTGCGTGTTGCGCTTTCGAAAGTATTAAATAACACGACAATTGATGATGCAAATTGGGCGTTTCGTGCGATTGCGTTAGCCTCCCCCGCTGGAATGGGTACCGTTGAAGAGCAAGACATTACCCAAAGTGCCACGGTTACCCTGCAAGTTGCGATGAACATGGCCTGCGAGAAAGATAGGGTCGCTTTGCAATACATTACAGAGTATAAAGATATTTTCGATTTAGGTGTTTTGAGTTATACTACACACTTCAATCGGTGGGGTAAACAGAGTTGGGCAGCAGTTGCAGTGTATGCTGAATTGTTGAGTCAATTTCCGGATAGTCATATCGAGAGAAAATTTGGGAGTCGGTACTCTGCAGGGATTAGTACAATGATGCGTGAGCTTTGCGAAAAGCTACACAGCGTTGATACCCTTGAACAGGTTAAGCCACTGCTCTATCAGATGGATTATGAGCTCAAATCACAAGGCTTGAACCCAGGTACTTCAGCTGATTTGACTGTGGCAACAGTATTAGCCGTATTTTTAGAATGTTCTCTCTATGCGTAGAGACAAATCGGAGACATGAGAAATGTCCGTATTAAATTCAGTTTTATCATTTTTTTGTTCTAAGGAGAAAAATAGCATGGCAAAAATCAATAACTTGCGCGTTGGTGAATCATTAGTAGGCGAAGGCAACGAAATCGCACACATCGATTTGATTATTGGTCCACGTGGTAGCGCAGCTGAATCAGCTTTCGCAAACGCGTTAACTAACAACAAAGACGGTTTCTCAACTTTATTAGCTGTTGTTGCTCCTAACTTGATGGTTAAACCAGCAACCATTTTATTCAACAAAGTCACAATCAAAGGTTCTAAACAAGCTGTTCAAATGTTTGGCCCTGCACAACGTGCTGTTGCTATGGCTATTGCTGATTCAGTTGAAGACGGCACAATCCCAGCTGACGAAGCTGATGATTTGTTTGTATCAGTTGGTGTATTCATTCACTGGTTAGCTGAAGACGACGCGAAAATCGAAGAATTCAACTACAAAGCAACTAAAGAAGCATTGGCTCGCGCTGTTGCTGGCACTCCAACTGCGAAAGAAGTTGTTGCTGCTAAAAAAGAAGCAAAACACCCATTTGCTGCAAACAACGTTTAATTTTCCTTGAGTCTTCGGACTTAACGCGAATGAGCAAAAAATACCTCAGCTTGCTGGGGTATTTTTTTATTAAAATTTTAAATTTTCCGCAGTAATTGCGCCCAAATGAAAAGCGCTAGCCAATAAAACTGCCTTTACATTATATTTTTTTAAAATATCAATATCATTCATATTACGCACGCCACCTGCAGCTATAAATTGTTTGTTTGGATGCGCTTCTTTAAAGTGCTGAAGTTCTTTGCTTGCAACGCCTTGTGAACTTCCAACTCGCGCCAGCGTCATGATGATGACTTCTTTAGGCCAATAGTTAGGTTCGTGCCATAACTCAGATGCACCCAGTCTTTCACCAAATACCCCATGATCTAACGATAAAATAAATTCATGATTAAATTGAGCGAGATAGGTTGCGCAGTGTTTATCAATATATTCACTGCCTAAAATCGGCTTGTAGTTTGGTTGGAATTTTTGAGGAAGGATTTTACCTGCGTCAATCCAAAACGTTATCGTGGGGAAATCTTTGATAACTTGCTGAATCAGGGTTGAATTATCACCATTTTGTGTAATGGCATTTAAGTCTGCAATGTATAGCGTGTCAAAAGCATGTAATCGTAAAAAACCATTTAAAACGCTATAAATATCGGGTTGCTCAGATAATACGCTTTGTATTGGTTGGTAATTGTCACGCTGTCCATATTTTGCATGAACGACAATGCCATCTTTCAAATCAATAACAGGAATTAGTTTCATTACGTTTATAGTTATATTCATACAGAAAATGTTTTAATTATCCCATGCCTAAATCGCTATAATGTAGTTTTTATTAGTTTATTTTAGGGTCACATGCTTAGAAAACTCGCTACCCAAACTGCTATTTATGGTCTTAGTAGTATTTTTGGACGATTTCTTAATTATTTACTCGTTCCACTCTACACATATTATTTTACAGCGACTGAATATGGCGTAGTTTCAGAGTTTTATGCGTATTCGGGTTTTTTATCTGTTTTTTTATTGCTTGGGTTTGAAACGGGGTATTTTCGTTTTCGTGGTGATAACCCTAAGGCGTATTCTACTGCGCTGAATTTTATTTTATTGTTGAATTTAAGTATTACACTTTTGCTTTTAACGTTTAACAGTGCCATTTCAAACGGGCTGAATTATCCAACGCATCCCGAATACGTAATGTGTTTTGCCTTGATTTTAAGCTTGGATGCCTTAGCGGCATTGCCTTTTGCAAAGCTTCGTGCAGAAAATCGCGCACTGCGATTTGCGAGTATTAAAATAGTGGAAATTATACTCACCGTAGCATTAAGTCTTTTTTTTATTGTGCTGTGTCCAAAATTACAAGCGCAAAATAGTCCATGGCTCTCTTATGTTTATCATGAGGAAATTGGTGTGGGGTATATTTTTCTCGCAAACTTGATAGCGAGCGCGAGTAAATTTATATTTTTAACGCC
>CAJBJW010000072.1 GCA_903953455.1 uncultured Pseudomonadota bacterium
ATCTGAGGCGATATAAGCCTGTTTACAATGCACACACAGCTGACGCACGAGTCGCTGCGCTAAAATGCCATTCACCGTGGATGTGAGCAAATATTCTTCCAGTCCCATATCAAGTAGACGTGTCACGCCCCCCGCCGCGTCATTAGTATGGAGTGTCGACAGCACTAAATGCCCCGTCAACGCAGATTGCACCGCAATTCGCGCAGTTTCTAAGTCACGCATTTCACCAATCATGATGACATCAGGATCTTGACGAACAATCGAGCGTAGCGCGACAGCAAAGGTTAATCCAATTTGTGGCTTGGCTTGAATTTGATTGATACCGTCCATTTGATATTCCACGGGATCTTCCACCGTGATAATTTTTCGCGCGGTGGTGTTTAATTGTTTGAGTGCAGCGTACATCGTTGTCGATTTACCGCTACCCGTTGGACCGGTAATTAAAATAATGCCATGTGGCTGCGCGAGGACATCGAGAAATTGCGTTAATTGACGTCCCGCAAACCCTAATGCTTCAAAATCCAGAACAGTATTCTCTTTATCGAGCAAACGAATAACGACGCTCTCGCCATACATGGTGGGAATACTGGAAACACGCAAATCGAGCTCTTTACCGAGCATTTGCACTTTAATACGCCCATCTTGCGGCAGACGACGCTCAGCAATATTGAGTTTCGCCATGATTTTGATACGCGAAATCACCGCCGCCGTTGATTTTACCGGTGGCGCGTCAATATCTTGCAATACGCCATCCACGCGCAGGCGCACTTTGAGTGTTTGCTCAAAGGGTTCAATGTGAATATCAGAGGCTTTTACTTCAATGGCGCGTTGCATAATGGCATTGACCATTTTAATTACCGGCGCTTCACTGGCTAAATCTTTTAAATGCGCTAAATCTTCTTCACCGAGTTCATCAAATGCAAAATCATCGAGTTGATCGTCATTTTTGCCTTTGACTTCACCGTATTGCACCGCTAAGGCACTGTCAATTTCAGATAACACGCCCACACTGGGTAAAATCATTTTACCCGTAATAATACGCAGCGAATCCAATACAAAATCATCTTCAGGGTCGAGCATGGCAACGTGGATTGCGTCGTCATCTTCGTTTAAACCAACGAGATGATATTGCTTTAAAAAACGCAAAGACACGTTATCGGGCAATATTTTTTCCTGCGGATACTGCTCAAGATTGATACGCTCTAAGTCACTGCTTTCAACAAAGGCTAATGCCACATCCAGCTCAGAGCAAAGTCCCAATTTAATCAGTAAGGCCGGCAGACTGTCGGCAACCGCCGTTTTTTGCATACGCTCCACTTTTTTTAAATCAGACAACGACAGTTTGCCTTTATTTTGCAAAACCGTCAGCACCGTTGACGGCGATGCGGTGAATAATTGAGTGCTGGACATGATAGTAAAGTTGCGTTGTTAAATTCAATCGAGTGTTATCTATGATAATCTATGTTTAGCTGGGATGCCTGCGCATTCCACCCTTTTTATACTTTTTATTTTGAGGCATTCCTTTGAATACAGCAAACCCAACGATAATAAATGAATTGCTCCGCGGCACACACGAAGTTCTAGTCGAAGCGGAATTAGTGAAAAAACTCGCTGAAAATCGTCCACTACGCATTAAAGCGGGCTTTGATCCCACCGCGCCAGATCTGCATTTAGGTCACACCGTTTTAATTAATAAACTCAAACAATTTCAAGATGCAGGCCATGAAATTTTATTTTTAATTGGTGATTTCACTGGCATGATCGGCGATCCAACGGGTAAAAACGTTACGCGCAAACCACTAACACGCGAAGAAGTGGCCGAAAATGCAAAAACCTATCAAACCCAAATTTTCAAAATTCTCGACCCGGAAAAAACGCAAATCCTATTCAATTCAACATGGATGAATGCGATGTCGTCAGCGGAATTGATTCAACTTGCGGCAAAAAATACCGTAGCGCGTATGCTTGAGCGTGATGATTTCAGTAAGCGTTTTAAAAATAATCAATCTATCGCCATTCACGAATTTTTATACCCGCTTATTCAAGGTTATGACTCGGTTGCGATGAAAGCGGACGTTGAACTTGGCGGTACCGATCAAAAATTCAACTTACTCATGGGGCGTCAACTTCAAGAAGTCTTTGGTCAAAAACCGCAAGTGGTTATGACTATGCCCATTTTAGAAGGACTCGACGGCGTGCAAAAAATGTCAAAGTCGCTGAATAATTACATTGGCATTGCGGATGCACCGGATGAAATGTTTGGCAAAATCATGTCGATTAGCGATGAGCTTATGTGGCGTTATTTTGAATTACTCAGTTTCCGCCCGATGTCTGAAATTGCCGCATGGAATAGTGAATGCCAAAATGGCGCGAATCCGCGTGATTATAAATTCAAACTCGCGCAAGAAATCATCGCGCGTTTTCACGATGAAGCGTCTGCCGTTAAAGCACTTGAAAATTTTGAAGCACGTTTCCAACGTGGCGCCATTCCCGATGATATCGATGACGTCACACTCAATATTGAAGGGACAAGCATTGGCATTGCGCATGTTTTAAAAGAGGCTAATTTAACGAGCAGCACGTCTGAAGCTATACGCATGATAAATCAAGGTGCAGTGAAAATTGATAGCGAAAAAGTCGAAAATCCCAAATTAGATATTGACGTCAACTCAACGCATGTTTATCAAGTGGGCAAACGTAAATTCGCGCGAATTAGTATCGCTAACTAATTCCAGTTTGATGACGAATGTTTTGTCATAGTCAATTGAAAAAATCGACTATGACAACATCGTTCATTTACTAACTCAATTAGGTCATGTTACTCATAAAAAATCACTTTCCCTGTTTCAATATCATACATCCCACCAACAATACCAATTTTGCCGAGTTGATATAAATTATTGAGCACTGAACTGCGTTGCTTAATTTGCTACACCATGAGCATGCATTTTTTCTGAAACCGCTTGAATTAACGCTTCATCATGACCAATTTGCATGATGTTTTGTTATGCGCAAACACGCTTAACTGCAGGTTGAATTTTCTCAAGTAGTCCAGTCAAAAGATCCAACTTGACATCAGCGCACGTCCCTTCAATCGCGCCACAATGCTTATGCCTACTGAGTTATAATGACGACAAATCCCGCTGCCGCGCCGCTGATTCCAAGTATTGAATCGCTCAAAGGCGCAACTAATATTCCCCCAAGAATACTTGCAATTAACCCCGAATAGAGTGGTGATCCACTGGCAAGCGAAATCCCTAAAAACGGAGGAATGGCGATGAAGAAAATGGCTATTCCCGCTGGAATATCACACTGTAAATTTTCAAATTCGATCATTCATCATTCCCTACCTAACATAGTTAACTAATTATGTTTTTCACCTATGCCTGAAAAACGTTGATAGCCATCTATCTCAATAAATTCAACACGTATATTGTCGTCTAAAGTGGTAGCTAAAAAATCCTCGATAGTTTCCAAAATATCATGATCCATAAATTCTGCTTTCGTGGTATCAACAGTGACATGGCTATTTTCATCGATACTCAAAATAAATTTACGCAGTACTGCTTTATTTAAAAAAGACACATCTTTATTAAAGGAAAGTAGGTAATGTGAACCTTCTTTAGACAGCGTAATAGCGGCTTGATAATTAGTTTTTATGACAAAAAACAATCCAAATGCCATTCCAATAGCCATCCCCAGCAATAAATCAGTTAGCAATATGGCAGAAATAGTGATAATAAAAGGTAAAAACTGACTCGCCCCTTTTTGATAAAAATGCATAAACACCGCTGGATTCGCTAATTTATAGCCTGTATGTAATAAAATCGCCGATAAACACGCAAGCGGAATAGTATTTAAATATTCAGCGATAAATAAAATACTCAAAAGTAACCAAACACCATGTAGAAAGCTGGATAGACGTGTTCTTCCTCCGGCATTAATATTGGCCGCACTTCGAACGATAACTGCTGTCATGGGGATACCGCCTAAAAAGCCACTGACAATATTACCAATTCCTTGCGCTTTTAATTCACGATTTGTTGGCGCTAAACGTTTGAGTGGATCTAGCTTATCTGTGGCTTCTAAACTCAACAAAGTTTCAAGACTTGCAATAATGGCAATAGTCACTGCAGAGCTATAAGTATCGAGTCGCGTTAAATAACTAAAATCAGGAAAAACAAAATAATCAAATAGCTCTATTGGATTATTTATTGGAGGAAGATTGACGAGATGCTGCGAACTTACAGCCCATTCTGGTGCAAAGTGAATAGTGTATTGATTGTAAGCAATCCCCCAAACAACCGCTAGAAGCGCTGCGGGAATATGCTTAAAAATTGCGTGTTGTTTAAACCACGATAAATTCCAAACAATCAAAATCAATAATGCCACGCCACTAATCACGATAGAGCCATGTGAAGTATTATGTGAAATCGACTCAATTAACTCTTGAATACTCGACTGCGCACTTTCTTGCATATAGCTTTCATCACCTTCAAAACTAGTGTGATAGCCAGTTGCATGTGGTGTTTGCTTGATAATTAAAATTAAGCCAATTGCTGCCAGCATTCCCTCAATAACAGCTGACGGAAAAAATGCGCCAATAATACCCGCCCGTAAATACCCCAATATTAACTGAAGGATGCCCGCTAAAATAACGGCTACCAGTAAACCTTGAAAACTGCCCAATTTTTCAATAGCTGAAAATACGATGACCGTTAAACCCGCTGCAGGGCCCGATACGCATAATTGCGAACCACTTAAAAAAGAAACTAATAGCCCGCCCACAAGCCCCGCAATTAATCCTGAAAATAATGGCGCCCCTGATGCTAATGCAATTCCTAAGCAAAGAGGCAATGCAACCAGAAACACCACTAATGAGGCAGATATGTCACCCCTAAAATTTGAAGCGTAAAAAGCAATATGTTTATGAATCATTTGAAACCTCTTATTTTGAAATAAACAATCAATTGATTTCGAATCGATATAATATAAAACCCCACTCAATATCGAATTAAATGCACAAAGGCATTATTTATATTTAATTTTTAACCATCGACAAATACACAATCACACGTAAACCACCAAGTTGGTCTGATTTTTCAAATACCAATTTCCCGTTATAAAATTCGACAATGTCATTCACAATCGCAAGGCCTAAACCATGACCTTCTTTCGTTTCACTGGCACGAAGTCCTCGGGCAATCAATTCACGAATAATTTCAGGTGAACATCCTGGCCCATCATCTTCAATAATAATTTCAAGGCCATCATGACTTTTCATCGTGATATTGACTTGTTGATGTGCCCATTTACAGGCATTGTCAGCAAGATTCCCCATGAGCTCTAAAATATCTTGTCTGTCGTAATTCATCAGCATATCTGGTGCGACAATCGTAATGATTAAAGGTTTATCTCGATAAAGCGTTTTCAGCACTTTACTCAAAGTTTGCAATTCAATTTGTGGATGAAATCCGAGTAAATCTTTACCGCCAGTACCTGCAATTCTGGCGCGTTTTAGTTCCCTCTCTACTAAATTCAAAATATCGCTTGCGTGTTTTTGAAATTGCGCCCTTATATCAGGATGATTATCAAGCTCAGATGAATCGGCCAGTCGATACATAATGGCCAACGGTGTTTTGATGGCATGAGCTAAATTTCCAATGGATGCTCTTGATTGATTGAGTCGACGATCAATGATTTGTAGTAACGATTGAATTTCATTCGTTAACAGCAGAGGATCTCCGTCATTTAAATCAGTGGTTGAATTTGGATCGATTGCCGCCAATGATATCAATCGCCATTTCAGCTTTAAAAACGGACTTAAGGCTTTGTGGATTAAATAAGATTGAATAAGCAACGCAAATAACGTAATCAATACGCTAATGAAAAGCATTACCAAACTTAAGTCGCGCACATCTTGTTTCACTTCCGTTAAATCTTCACTTGTTATCACCGTAACCAGTACATCATTGATGACAACCGATTTTTTAAATGCGATAAGCGATTGCAACTCAGGGCCTTGCAAGTAAAAAATATCAGAATTAATAGACGTAAATGGCTCAAGCTCAAAAGAGAAGTTTCCAAGCGATGGGGAATTGACTACAGCTCGATACGTAACAATTGAATAGTAATAACCCGAATTGAGTTGCAGATACATAGGCGTGATAACATGTGAATCAATATTGACTTCACCCGTTGGTGAAACAACAAGGTGTTTTAAAACGCCATCAAAATCGTGACTCAACCGCGTGACCATCTGCTTTTCAATAATATAAGGCATGGCCAGTGTGCGTAAAATCCAAAGCAGTGCTAAACCAATGAGCAATACCAGTCCAAGACTGATATTCATTTTTTTTGCTAACCGCTTCACGCATCACCCTTAAATAAATATCCCTGATTACGTCGTGTAATAATTCGATCTTTACCAATTTTTTGACGTAGACGCGAAATGTAAACTTCAAGTACATTACTATCGGGATCTGAATCCAATTCGTACAAACTTTCCAGTAACCGTGATTTGGTAAATAACTTGTCTGGATTTAATAAAAACAGTCGAAGCAACATAAATTCGATGGGCGTTAAGTTATGGACAATATCCTCTTGTGTCACGGTTTTATTGGCTTCATCCAAACATAAACCTAGCGCCTCAATTTTGGTAGACAAATGCCCTTTACTGCGTTTAATAACCGCATTAAGGCGGGCAAGTAATTCCTCAATATGAAACGGTTTTCCTAAATAATCATCCGCGCCAGCTTCAAATCCATCTACGCGGTCATACCAATTATCTCGCGCGGTAAGGACTACTACGGGCGTATCCAATCCATTTTTTCGCCAAGCTTTTAAAACATCAAGCCCTGATAATTTGGGTAAGCCTAAATCCAGTACGATAATGTCATAGTTTTCAGTAGAGCCCATAAATTCACCTTGTTCACCTTCAATTGCCAAGTCAACAGCAAAACCCGATTTGACTAGGTCTTGTTTAATTAATGCCCCCAAATGTTGGTCATCCTCAACAAGTAACAATTTCATCTACACCCCAAAAAAACACATACTTTAAACTAACACAATACAACCATTTTCAAATAGTCAAGATAATCTCTACATTAAACAAAACCAAAACGTACTTCACACAATCGAGTGTTCCATCTGAAAAGCGAAATCAATGATTCTATTTATTTTAGATTATAGGCGTCAAAACTGAATTCAAGCTGAATAAAAAATAGCATCTCTATCAAATATACGCATTTATTAAAATAATTTTTCAGCTTTAATTCATATACTATCCAGTTAATCAGCCGCATTATTTGTATTGTCTTAACCTCCTAGAAGTTTAATCGGAGAAAGTAATGAAAAAAATTC
>CAJBJW010000073.1 GCA_903953455.1 uncultured Pseudomonadota bacterium
CCTAAAATGCTTAATTGCTGATGTATATCACTTATTTCCTTACTTAAAATTCGATTTAACTGATGTTGCAGGCTGGGTATCTGAATGCAAAGTTCATTTAATCGTGATAATGGCAACTCACAAACTGAACTTGTTTCAAGTGCAGTCACGTGATAGCCAAATTTCCCTTCAAAAAGTGCGTCAAGCCCCATGATTTCACTGGGCAGATAAAATCCCATTGTTTGTTCAACACCTTGTTCATTAGTAATAAATCGACGAAAAGACCCCGATTTGACAGCAAACAAGCTCATACATTTATCATTTTTGACATACAAGGTTTCCCCCGTTTGCAATAAACGGTTTTTTCTAATAATAATTTCTAATGTTTCAATTTCACTAATATCCAGCCCATGAGGTAAACATAAATCCGATAATCTACAATCTAAACAGGTTGTAGTGATTGTATTTATCATAAGAATAGCCTTTATACATGTCGGGACTGAGATTTTACACTAACTTGATCTGCACTCGAGATAAGAATTGGGTAAATGCAAATGAAAGCGTTTATCGTCAAGTCAAGAAATTATAAATTAGCACAAAAATATGATAATAATAACGATTTTGCATCCAGATTAAATCGTGTAATTTAAACGAATGTTTTTCGTGATTAAAAGATTCGTGAGTTGATCAGCACAAACGCCATAAATTACTCAATATTATCATTCCGATAATATGTGCAGTGATTCATGACACAGAATGACTAGAATCAGTTGAGCAATTTATTGAGGATAAAATGGATATTTTTTCAGAATAGAATGTATCACACTTGGAATAAATCAATTTGAACCATCCAATGTCACTGAAATTAAAGAGGATAATCCTTCATTACAAAATAAAATCTTTTGGAACCAAATCAGTCACGCCACTAAGTAAAATCGAAAACTCAGGTGCTGTATCGGCGTCTGTACTACCGTAAAGCACACGCGCTTTAACATCAAAACGCAGTTGACCTGTTGCATTAAAACCAAACGGCACGTTATTACCAATAAACGTAAAGGCTTGGTTTCCAGTTAACGTATCGCTAGCATCAATTGACGATAAATCAATACGATCACCTTCATCATGGTGAAAATCGGAGATCGTGTCACGCGTTTTTGATGTAATCCCAGTTTCATCGATCGAGTTAAATTTAAAGAGATCGGCACCAATGCCACCTTTTAGCGTATCACGCCCAATTCCTCCAACCAACGTATCATCACCATCTAAACCTGATAATTTATCCCCTTTTAGTGTCCCAAGTAAAAAATCTTTTCCTGTTGAGGATTTAGTACTCAAAACCGTATCAATGGTTATGGGCTTACTCAGCATTTTTTCTTTTGCGCCATATGAATCGGTATAACTTGCTTGTACCGTTATTTTTTTACCTGCATCAGCAAGCGTTAATATATACATATCCTGCTGGATTTCTGTAATAGGAGCTCCGTCCCGAAACCATGTATAAATAACATCACCCATCCCATCAATATCGTTTAACGTATTTGATGCAATTAGCGTTTCGGTTGGCAGTGTTTTGCCTGTGATAATTACATCACCAACAGGATTATTATTCGTATTTTCAACTTTTGAGGTTTCTGAACTTATTACACTTTCAGTAGTACCTTCTTTATCAATATAACTTACCTTCACACTAATCGACTTACTTACATCAGTTTGCGTTAGTTTATAACTCGGACTCGTCGCACCTGAAATGGCCGCTCCATCACGCAACCAAAGATAATGCATCTCGCCTAAGCCATCGGCATCCGCAAGGGTATTATTTAGACTCAAGGTAACTTCCTCTGTAGTCCTGCCAACAATCGATACTGCCCCTGTGGGGAGATCATTTGTATTACCTGCGATAGGTGGTGAAGTTGTTCCTTGCTCTACAACAGGTGACAACGGAATTCCATTTGATCCATAAGTAATTTTAGCGGCATATTTTGTAGAAACGGCCGATTCCTTGTTACCTAAATTGTCTGTGTAATCTGCTCTGACAGCAATGATTTTACCCACTTGACTTTGACCAATAACAAAAGTGGAATCTACTGCCCCAAAAATAGGCTTACCCTCGGCTAACCACTGATAAGATACATCACTTAGCATGCCATCATCATCTTTTAAGTTATTGTATGCCTTAAGTGTTTCGCCTTGTGCAATAGTTCCTTCAACAATAACGTCACCTGTCGGTAAATTATTGCTAATTTCCACTAAACTTGTTGAGTTTGATGAAACCGATTCCAGTGTACCACCACCGTCCGTATAACTTGCTTTAACCGTAATTTTTTTCCCCGTTTGGGCTTTTGCCAACGTAAGTGTTGAGTCGGTAGCACTCGGAATTTCAACGTCATCCGCGTACCATTTGTAGGAAACTGTACCTAATCCATCGATATCACCTAATGTATTTGACGCAGTGAGAATTTGCCCCTGTTTAGACACCCCTGCAATCGTAACAGTACCAGTGGGTGCGTCATTTACATTCGTAATGACGGACGTTGAATTGGATATGACTGACTCAAGCGTATTTCCGGCATCAGTATAACTCGCCTTGACTGTTACCACTTTACCTACTTGTGCTTGTGTCAAAGTCAGTGTCAACGTCGTTGCGCCGGCAATTTCAGCGCCGCCTGCTAACCATTTGTATGAAACAACACCAAGTCCATCTAAATCCGCAAGTGTGTTTGTCGCTGTTAGCGTTTGACCTTGTGTAGGTGTTCCTGAAATCGCGACACTACCTGTAGGAGCGTCATTTACGTTTGTAACCGCTATCGTCTGAGTTGATGCAATGGATTCAAGCGTATTGCCGCCATCAATGTAATTTGCTTTAACGTAAATCACCTTACCGACTTGCGCCTGCGTCAATGTATACGCAGATGTTGTCGCTCCCGAAATTTCAATACCATCCGCTAGCCATTTGTAGGAAACTGTCCCCAATCCATCAGCATCGCCTAAGGTATTGGATGCCGTGAGAACCTGCCCCTGCTCTGGTTTGCCTGAAATTACTACGCTGCCTGTAGCTACATCATTTACATTCACAATTTCTGCTGTTGCATTCGACATCACTGACTCTGGCGTATTTCCAGCATCGGTATAGCTAGCCTTAACCGTAATCACTTTACCGACTTGTGCTTGGGTCAATACAAACGAAGAAGTTGTTGCACCTGCAATTTCAGCGCCACTCGCTAGCCATTTGTATGACACAACACCAAGTCCGTCGGCATCTGCTAGAGAGTTTGTTGCACTTAACGATTGCCCTTGAGTTGGTGTACCCGAAATGGTCACACTGCCAGTAGGCGAATCATTCACATTCGCTATCATTACATTCTGTGTTGAACTAATCGATTCAAGTGTATTTTTACTGTCTGTATAACTAGCCTTAACAGTGATTACTTTACCCACAAGTGATTGCGTTAACATTAAAGTGGAAAAAGTCGCTCCAGAAATATCAACGCCATTTGCCATCCATTGATAAGTCAAAGCACCTATGCCATCCGCATCTTTAATGTCATTGGTAGCTGTGAGTTCTTGCCCCTGCGTTGCAGTACCTGTAAAAACTACGCTACCTGTTGGGATATTATTTGTTGCCATAAACACTCGCCTCAATCAATTACTTAATCGCAAAAATAGAGTAACTATAACTAACCTCTCATGGCGAAAAAATGACCGAGCACCAAAAATGTGACCTAACGCACACTTTTGAAAAATATATTTTTTAGGTGTACTTTTTATAGTATAATTTTTTAAACAAATATATTAAAATCAACCATGTGAGTTAACTATATAAAGTAGTTTATTCATTAACGAATAAAACGCATTACATCTCATATCAGGCTAAAAAACTGTTAATTGTTTTATTTTTGCCATCAGTAAAGATAAACTCATCAGACATCAAGTGACATAGAAGGAATGACGTTTTTTTATATTTCAAGAAGTAATAGAACGCACAACGAATCAATCTGCAGAAACAAAAAAAGCATAGTGTGTTTTCCCCCAAGTTAAAGCGTTGAGCAATTTGATGGCTTTTCCAGCCAAGCCTAATGCACAATCTTGGACATCATCTAGTTATTCTGCTGATGCGTTTTTAGTTGGATTGTGCATTTTTACTACGGCAAAGTGTATTTTGATTACACTGAAGATATGGGAGGGGTGACTTGTGTGTTAATTTAATGGCATCCCCACTTAAATTTAGGCGGGGATGTTTTTTATATTAATGTTTTACGCACGCGCAAATAATTCGCGCATTTTCTGTCCTGGATGCTCAACACGCATAAACGCTTCACCCACTAAAAATGCGTAAACGTCATTTGATAACATCAATTCCACATTTTCACGCGTATGAATACCGCTTTCGGTAATGACTAATCGATCACTTGGAATGGCTTCTTTTAAATCGAGCGTCATTTGCAAATTGGTTTCAAAAGTACGCAAATTGCGATTATTAATACCAATCAACTTGGTATCGAGCGTTAAAGCACGCGTTAACTCTTCAGCGCTATGTACTTCAACCAAAACATCCATGCCAAGTTGAGTGGCTAAATTCGCCAGTTCATGCAGTTTTGCATCATCAAGCGCTGCCACAATCAATAAAATACAATCAGCACCCAATGAGCGCGATTCATAGATTTGATAAGTATCAATCATGAAATCTTTACGCAACACAGGTAATGGCACGCGGTCATGAACCATTTGCAAATACGCTTCAGAGCCTTGAAAAAAGGTTTTATCTGTTAAAATAGAAAGGCAAGTCGCGCCGTTCATTGCATAATCTTGCCCAATATTGACAGGTTGAAAATCTTCACGAATGACGCCTTGACTGGGTGAGGCTTTTTTGATTTCGGCAATAATAGCGGGGTGTTTATCAATAACTTTACGTTGCAGTGCAGCATAAAAACCACGTGGTTTTTCAACGCCAGTGGCGATATCTTGAAGAAGTTCAATAGGCGTTTGTACGCGACGACGCGCCACTTCTTCTTCTTTTTTTGCGAGGATGGTTTGTAAAATATCTGCAGAAGTTGTGCTCATAAATAAATTTTTAAACAATAAATTTTAAGAAAGTGTTATTTTAACAGTATTGCGCCCAAAGCACGCTTTAGGTTTAAATGAACTGTCCTTTTATATTCTCTAATACGCAAAATTTCATGACCAAAATCTCGTTTTTCATTTTATGTTTACCGATGTATTTACTGAGTGCATGCAGTTTATTTATGCCACGCGACGCGGTAACTCCAAGAAATACGGAAAATTTATGCGCGGTATTTAAAGAAAAAACGCAGTGGTATCAAGCCAGTGTGAATGCGTATAAAAAATGGGGTGTCCCTGTGCCGGTTCAAATGGCGATTATGCACCAAGAGTCGCATTTTGTTTCAGATGCGCAGCCACCAAGTGGGACATTATTAGGGTTTATTCCATGGTTTAGTGCAAGCAGTGCTTATGGTTATCCTCAATCGAAAGATGAAACATGGCGTGATTATCAGCATAAAACGGGAAATACGTTTGCGCAACGCGATAATTTTTCTGATGCGTGTGATTTTGTGGGATGGTACTCAAATACCAGTTACAAAAAATTAGGGATTCCCAAAACGGATGCTAAAAATCTGTATTTAGCGTACCACGAAGGTCACAGCGGATTTCAGAATAAAAGTTATCTTCAAAAACCATGGCTGGTAGGTGTGTCTGGTAAAGTGGCGCAACGCGCTGAGCTTTTCAAACAACAACTCACCAATTGCAACATTAATAGCACATCAAAATAGTTACGAATGACCTATCATTGGTACATTATTCCGTCACGGCATTTTACTATTTTAATGAGATGCGTTTATAGCTTAGCGTTACTGGCTTGTTTTATGAATGCACTGTCGTTCATCACGCAAAGTATTCTTGCTTTATTTGTCATTTTTCATGGTTGGCGCTATTTCAAATCAAAAGCAACATGGCAACTTTTTTATAATGACGAAAACAACTGGCAAATGACGACTATCGACACGCAACACAGCATTGAGATTTTGCCTTCAACAGTGATTACAAGACAGATTATTTTTTTACATTATCAATTAAATGGAATCAAGTTTTATCGAATGATAACAAAAGATGCACTTGTTTCTGATTTAAACAATTATCGACAACTTATTGTTGCACTCAAAACATGCACCTAACTAAACTATCATGACAACACTAACATTAAGTGACATCTTTATTTATCCTGTTAAATCACTGGGCGGCTTTCGAGTTGAAAAATGGGAAGTCGTCAGCACCGGGCTAAAATATGATCGACAGTGGATGTTGATTGATGAAAATGGGCACTTCCTCAGCCAGCGAAAATTAGCCGAAATGGCGTTGATTCAAACGCAAATCACACATAATGGGTTAATTATCTCTGCACCACTGCAAGAAGATTTAATTCTATCGCTAACACCAGTACTGGGTGAAGTGTTGCAAAGTACTATTTGGGGCGATTCTTGCTCGGCGCATCATATTTCAAAAACAGCCGATGCATGGTTTAGTCGCTTTTTGAAAATACCTTGTCATTTAGTTTATCTACCAACGCAAACAAAGCGCGGTGTTGATTTAATGTATGCAAATGAAAAGGACCAGGTGAGTTTTTCAGATGGCTTCCCCTTTTTAATTGCCTCTAAAAATTCGTTAAACCATTTAAATCAATCACTACAAACGCCAATTGAAATGGTACGTTTTCGTCCAAATTTAGTCATTGATGGATGTGGTGCGTACGACGAGGATACGTGGCGTGAAATGTCGATTGGAAACATTAATTTTAGGCTACCAAAGCCATGCTCACGTTGCGCTATTCCAGGAATAAACCCACAAACAGCGCAACATGAAAAAGAACCACTCACCGTATTGAGCCAACTGCGCAAATGGCAAAATAAAACGTATTTTGGTCAAAATGCACTACATAATCAATCCGGTGAATTAAACGTAGGTGATAAAATAACGGTGAATCTCATTGGCGATAAACAGCCACCAATTTCTTGATTAAACGTTCACATTATATTTTTGAATAAACGTCAACATACTGCTCTGCACTGTTTTTCCATGAAAAATCAACACTCATTGCATTCACTTGTATTTGATGCCATATTTCCGGAAAACCATAAAACATAACTACACGTTTAATCGTTTCAAGTAACGCGCCTTCACTGGCTTCGTTAAACACAAATCCTGTTGCTGTTTTATCTGAAATGGTACTTGGTAGCGTATCAACGACTGTATCCGCAAGTCCGCCTGTTTTTCGTACAATAGGCAGCGTACCGTAGCGCTGGCTATACATTTGATTTAAGCCACAAGGTTCAAATCGAGAAGGCATTAAAAACACATCCGCACCCGCTTCAATCAAATGAGCCAATGCCTCATCGTACCCTAACGTCAGAGATAATTTATTAGGGTTAGCCTGTGCAAATTCGCGTAATTGTTTTTCAAATCCTTTATCACCACTCCCCAGTAATACAAATTGAATCGGGAAAGTGAGCATTTCGGATAAACACCCTAAAATCATATCAATGCCTTTTTGTTCCACAAGGCGACTAATTAAACCAATAAGCAATACATTTTCATCAACGGGCAAATTAAAATGCGTTTGCAATGCTTTTTTGTTTTCTTTTTTATCCGCTAATGTATCAACACTGTAATTCTTAGCAATGAATGGATCGATTTGCGGATTCCAATCATCATCAATGCCATTTATGATCCCAATTAAATCTTGATTACGATAAACGAGCAATCCTTCTAAACCATATCCCAATTCTGCTGTTTGGATATCTTGAGCGTATGTTGGACTAACTGTCGTAATTTTATCTGCATACGCAATACCCCCTTTAATAAATGAAATCATACTGAAAAACTCTAAGCCGTCAGGCGATAACAACTGACTGGGCAGTTGCAGCGTGGCTGCCATTAAACCGCTAAACAATCCTTGATAGGCTAAATTATGAATAGTAAATACAGTCGGCGGGCATTTGTATTCAAGTGATAGCAATGCGGGAACCAAACCCGCTTGCCAATCATGACAATGAACCACATCAGCAGTCCAATCCAGTCCCGCGCGATTCATTGCGATTTCAATCGCAGCGCGACAAAATAAGGCAAAACGCTCCGCGTTATTACCGTATGCATTTCCCGCAAAATCCACATAAGGATTACCTGAAATATCAAAATATTCAGGACAATCCACAAGCCAAATACATACGTCACTATCAGGTAGCATCGTTTCAAGCAAACGTACTGTATGCGTGCCAATTTTGAATAGACTGCGCTCAACTACGCGAGCAGTTATTTTCAATCCATGATAGTTAGGGATAACTAATTTTACATCTTGCCCCGTTTGCGCAAGCGCTTTAGGCAAACTGTTTGATACATCAGCAAGTCCACCCGTTTTGATGAGTGGATACACTTCACTTGTCACAAAAAGTATTTTCTTCATAAAAGCCTTTA
Source organism: uncultured Pseudomonadota bacterium (assembly GCA_903953455.1). Lineage (GTDB taxonomy): Bacteria > Pseudomonadota > Gammaproteobacteria > Methylococcales > Methylomonadaceae > UBA10906. The sequence goes on from CAJBJW010000073.1 coordinate 8,461, forward strand.
TTATCTATTCCCTTAAATTTTTAAAATAATCGCGCCCAGTGGTGGTAGTGTCAACTTTAACGAATGGGTCTGATTCATCCATGGTTCATCAGTAGTTTGTACATTTCCATTGCCTGTATTTGTTCCCGCATAATAATGCGAATCAGAATTAAATATTTCACGATAAACGCCATTTTGCGGCACACCAATATGATAATCTTCACGAACCATCGGCGTAAAGTTAAGCACAATAATCAGGTGTGAATGACCGTGTTTTCGCTGAAAACACAAAACCGATTGTTGCACATCATTACAATCAATCCACTCAAAACCTTGTTGCTCAAAGTCATGGCGATTAAGCGCAGGTTCGTTTTTATAAAGATGATTTAAGTCTTTAACGAGCGACTGCACGCCGCTATGCAGCGGGTAATTTAAAATATACCAATCAAGCGTTTTATTTGCATTCCATTCAGTGCCCTGCCCGATTTCATTCCCCATAAACAATAATTTTTTACCGGGATAAACAAACATAAACGTATAGAGCAAACGCAAATTCGCAAAACGTTGCCACTCATCTCCACACATTTTATTGAGCATGGAGCCTTTGCCATGCACTACTTCATCATGTGAAAAAGGCAGGGTGAAATTTTCAGTAAACGCGTAGAGCATTCCAAACGTCAACTGATTATGATGATATTGACGATGAATGGGATCTTGCTGCATATACGCTAAAACGTCATGCATCCAGCCCATATTCCACTTCATTGAAAAGCCTAGCCCACCCGCCCATGTTGGACGGGTAACTTGTGGCCATGAAGTCGATTCTTCCGCCATAATCACCGTACCTGGATGCTGCTGATGCGTAATGGTATTTAACTCACGGAAAAAATCAATCGCTTCTAAATTTTCATTTCCACCATAACAATTAGGCACCCAATCATTGGCTTCGCGCGAATAATCGAGATAGAGCATCGAGGCTACCGCATCTACGCGCAGGCCATCAAGGTGATATTCCTCTAGCCAAAAAACAGCACTGGCGAGCAAGAAGTTACGTACTTCATTGCGCCCGTAATTATAAATAAGCGTTCCCCAGTCACGATGCTCGCCTTTACGTGGATCTTCATGCTCATATAATGCGCTACCATCAAATCGCGCTAAAGCAAAATTGTCTTTTGGGAAATGCGCTGGTACCCAGTCAAGAATTACGCCTATATCGTTTTGATGACAATAATCAATGAAATAGCGGAAATCATCTGGCGTACCAAAACGACTCGTTGGCGCAAAATACCCAGTGGTTTGATATCCCCACGAATCATCAAGCGGATGCTCCGTAATCGGAAGCAACTCAATGTGCGTAAACCCTAATTGCTTAACGTAATCCACTAACTGCGATGCAATATCGCGGTAATTTAAAAAATGCCCCTCAGCATCACGTCGCCATGAACCTAAATGCACTTCATAAATTGACATCGGTTGGTGGAGCCAATCATATTGAGCACGCTGTTTTAGCCACGCATCATCGCGCCATGTATAGGTTTGACTATCCACAACAACTGCGGCCGTTTTGGGGCGATATTCAAATTGCTGACCATAGGGATCTGTTTTAACCATAATTTCACCACTGGCTCGGTTAAGCAATTCAAACTTGTAAAAGGTACCTGCGCTTAATTGCGGAATAAATAATTCCCAAATTCCACCACCACCTAAACTGCGCATAGGATGACAACGCCCATCCCATCGATTAAAATCACCAACAACACTCACTCTACCCGCATTAGGTGCCCAAACGGCAAATAAAACTCCATCAATACCGTCGGCAGTATGCAAATGGGCACCGAGTTTTTGATAAATATGCCAATGTTTCCCTTCACCAAATAAATGTAAATCAAATTCAGGAAGTTGCACGCCAAAATCATAAGGATCGTATGTTTCGTGGTGCTCACCCTCTTTATCTACCCAAGAAATGGCATAATGAGGAGGGAGCTCGCCTTTTTTTGCCATATACTCAAAGAAATCAGAGCCTTCAATTCGCGGAATATCTATATTATTATGAGTAAAACTAACCGCTTGTGCATAAGGCAAATAAATTCGCACATGAATTTTATTGTGTTTGGGATGACGACCTAATATACAAAAAGGATTATGATGCTGAGCAGCAGCAATTTTCATTAAATCTGAATCTAAAACAGATTTTTCAGTTAAGGTGTCGGGAGATTGCTTTTTCACTAGGAATAGCCTCTATGTAGTAGGATAATGTTTGTGAAGTTTAGCAAACTAAAAAAAAGTTGGGTATCTATATCAAAAATTATAGGAGATTTAAACATGTCGACATCACATGATTCGCATACTGATCGTTTTATCAGTCAACTCACACGTAATACTATTGCGCTTATTTTAGCGGGTGGACGTGGGTCGCGTTTAAAGGACATGACGGACTGGAGAGCAAAACCGGCCGTGCCTTTTGGTGGGAAGTTCCGCATTATTGATTTTCCTTTATCAAATTGTGTCAACTCAGGCATCCGTAAAATTGGTATTCTCACTCAATACAAATCTGACTCACTCATTCGCCATATTCAGCAAGGCTGGGGTTTTTTACGTGGTGAGTTTGGTGAATACGTTGATTTAATGCCTGCGCAACAACGCCACAGCGAAGACTCATGGTACAAAGGGACTGCTGACGCCATTTATCAAAATATTGATATTTTGCGCAGTCGCCAACCAGAGCATATTTTAGTGCTGGCAGGCGATCATATTTATAAAATGGATTACGGCGCAATGCTTGCCGATCACGTAGCAAAACGTGCCGATTTAACTATTGGTTGCATTGAAGTTTCTCTCGAAGATGCCAGTGCCTTTGGCGTCATGGACATTGATGATTATCGTCGTGTACGTGCTTTTGTTGAAAAACCTGAAAATCCACCCATTATGCCCGGTCGTACTGACACAGCACTGGCATCCATGGGGATTTATATTTTCAATGCAGATTTTCTATTTGATCAACTCATTAAAGATGCGGACTGCGATCTGTCAACGCACGATTTTGGAAAAGACATTATTCCTGCGGTGATTGATACCCACCTTGTGAATGCGTATCCTTTCCTAAATCTACAAAGTGGACAGCAAAGTTACTGGCGCGATGTAGGTACCATCGACTCCTATTGGGCAGCCAATATGGAACTCATTGGCGTCAAACCCGATTTAAATTTATATGATAAAAAATGGCCCATTTGGACGTATCAAGAACAAACGCCCCCCGCAAAATTTGTTTTTGATGAAGAAGATCGTCGTGGCGTTGCCATTGATTCCATGATTTCAGGTGGCTCAGTTGTGTCGGGTGCGACAGTGCGTCATTCGTTATTATTTTCGAATGTTCGCGTCAATTCATACACTACATTGCAAGACTGCGTTGTTCTACCTGAAGTCAATATTGGACGCTATTGCCGCATTACCAAAGCAATTATCGAAAAAGGCTGCGATATTCCTGAAGGCACCATAATTGGTGAAGATCCCGTTTCTGATGCGCAGCGTTTTCATGTAAGCCCTGGAGGCGTTATTCTTGTGACACCAGAAATGTTTGGTGTAAGAAGGCATTATGTTAGATAATAAATTGAAATTAGTTTTTTGTTGGCACATGCACCAACCCGAATATCGCAATTTGCAATCGGGTGAATTCAAATTACCTTGGACGTATTTGCATGTCATTAAAGACTATGTGGATATGGCCGCTCATCTGGAAGCGGCACCTGACGCAAAAGTGGTTGTTAATTTCGCGCCTATTTTACTTGAGCAAATTGAAGAGTACGCAAGGCAAATCAACAGTTATTTGCATGATAAAACACCCTTTACCGATCCGTTGCTGTTCGCTTTAGCGGATAATGCTGGCATTACCTCCATGCCATTAAAAATAATTCAAGACTGTCTGCGCGCGAATCGTGAACGTCAAATTAATCGTTATCCACAATTTAAACATTTAGTTGAAACAGCGGAACTGCTTATAGAAAAAGACATCACGCATTACGCTAATGTGCAATTCGTTGTTGATTTATTGATGTGGTATAACCTAGCGTGGCTGGGTGAAACCGTTAAATTATCCGACGCTCGCGCACAGCGTTTACTTGAACAAGGCTCAAATTATACTCACGCTGATCGACTTGAAATGCTCGACATTATCGCAGATCAACTCTCACACGTTTTAGGCCGCTATAAAAAATTGGCTCAAAAAGGGCAAATTGAATTATCGGTAACGCCCTACGCGCACCCTATCATGCCACTTATGCTGGATTTGAATTCCACGCATGAAGCCATGCCATCCGCGCCATTGCCTGAACTTTCCGCCTATCCCGATGGCGAGGCACGAGTGATTTGGCATCTACAAAAAGGCGTTCAAGTTTTTAAACGCTTTTTTGGATTTGAACCGAAAGGGTGCTGGCCTTCAGAAGGTGCGATAAGTGAGGAAACGCTGAAAATTTTAGATAATTTTGGTTTTCAATGGGCGGCAAGTGGTGGCTCAGTACTCGGAAACAGTTTAAATTGCAGTGAAAATACGCGTCCCGAAAGTACTTATCATCCTTTCACCCTTAAAAAAGGCAAGCTGAATTGTTTTTTTCGTGATGATGGTCTGTCTGATTTAATTGGTTTTCAATATTCAAAATGGCATGGTGATGATGCAGTAAGTGATTTAATTACGCATTTAGAAGCCATTGCGGATCGCAAAATTCCCGATGCAGTTGTCTCCATTATTATGGATGGTGAAAATGCATGGGAGTATTTCCCCGAAAATGGTATTTATTTTTTAAGTGCACTTTATAAACGATTAAGTCATCACCCAAAAATTCAACTCACCACCTTTTCAGAATGTATCAATCAAAAAGTGGAAGCAAAACCATTAAATAAACTCATTGCGGGAAGTTGGGTATATGGCACGTTTTCAACATGGATTGGTGACACAGATAAAAATCGTGGCTGGGATATGTTAGGTGATGCGAAAAAAATGTTTGATCGCGTCATGCTAAAAAATGTGGATATGGATGCGGCTTTGCGTGAAAAAGCCATTTTGCAACTTGCTGTTTGCGAAGGTTCAGATTGGTTTTGGTGGTTTGGCGACTACAATCCAAATGATGCGGTAAGTAGCTTTGAAAAACAGTTTCGTTTAAATTTAGCGAATTTATATTATTTACTCGGCGAAGAACCTCCCGCCTACTTATCCCTTTCCTTCACACAAGGTTCAGGTTCACCAGCCATGGGCGGCACGATGCGCCATGGAACAGAACATTAAAGTGAATGGAATATGAAAGCCAATATTAATCAACGTCGCGCAGGAGTTTTACTCCATATAACCTCGCTACCAAGTAGGAATTTAGGAAAAGACGCTTACGCTTTTATCGATTTTCTACATGAATGCGGAGCAAGTGTGTGGCAAGTTCTCCCACTAGGCATTACACACGAAGATAATTCACCTTATCAATCGCTTTCAGCGCATGCAGGCAACACCGCATTAGTGAATCTGAATTATTTAGTCACCCAAGGGTGGCTTACTGAAACGGAATGTTGCGAAGAAAAAACGTGTCATCGAAATACGCATTTTTGGCGTCAATGTTTATTTACAAAAGCATTTGAAAACTTTCAGCAGCATGCGTCAAATGAGGAACAAACCGCTTTCGCCACCTTTTGCAAAACTCATCATTATTGGTTAGATGATTTTGCACTTTTTAGTGTTTTGCGTGAGAAATTCAATCAACAAAGCTGGAATACGTGGCCAATTGAATTTAAGAACCGCAATCTCGCTGCATTAAACGATATCCGATTCTTCTCGCAAGGCGCAATCAATACCGTAAAATTTGAACAATATATTTTCTTCAAGCAATGGTCGGCATTAAAAAATTACGCAAACGAGCGAGGCGTTTTATTATTTGGGGATTTACCCATTTTTGTTTCTTATGATAGCGTTGACGTCTGGGCAAACCGAAAAGTATTCAAGCTAAATGACGAAGGTGAAATGTCAGTGGTTGCCGGAGTTCCACCTGATTATTTTTCGCAAACAGGTCAACGCTGGGGAAATCCGCATTATGAATGGACTTATTTGCAATCGACTGGATTTAACTGGTGGATTGAACGTATGCAAACACAATCTGCATTATTTGATATTGTCAGAATAGATCACTTTCGAGGACTTGAAGCCGCATGGGAAATTCCAGCGAATGAACCAACTGCAATAAATGGCCAATGGGTAAAAGCAGGTGGAGAAGCGCTATTAAGTGCTATTTTCATGAAGTTTCAAGATATTACGCTTGTAGCTGAAGATTTAGGTGTGATTACGCCTGAAGTGGATGCACTGAGAATGAAATTTAATTTAGCGGGAATGAAGATTTTACAATTCGCCTTTAGTGGTGAATCGGATAATCCTTATTTACCAGAAAATCATACAGTTAATAGCGTGGTTTACACGGGAACACATGATAATGACACCACGTTAGGTTGGCTAGACTCACTGACGCCTCAGCAACGCATATATATCAGTACCAAACTTGCAGTCGACGAAAATGCGATCCCTTCCGCGCTGGTACAATGTACATTGGCATCCATTGCTGAATTGGCTATTGTACCTATGCAAGATATTTTAGAGCTGGACGGATCGCATCGCATGAATACACCCGGTACAACTGAAAATAATTGGCTGTGGCATTTCCAATGGAAACAATTATCAAGTAAATATGTCACGCAATTTACACGACTGATTGAACAATCTAATCGACAATGCCGAAAAAAAGATTAATCTGCCTTCTCGATAAATCAAAATACGTCTAATTATTATTAATAACCTTAAAAAATTATAATGCCAAACTATTTTCTTATTTTTTTATTATCACTCTTTCCAACTCTGGTATTCGCAGCTGATGAATCTGTTTTTAAAGCCATAGATTTAACGCAACATACTGTAGGGTATATTGCATTAATTTCATTTGTCGGTGCATATTTCTTAGCTATCACCGAAGAAATTACAGAGCTTCGTAAATCAAAGCCTATGGTATTTGCGGCGAGTATCATATGGCTTGCCATTGCTGGGTTTTATGTTAGCCTTGGTACACAAGAACAAGCTGGAATTGCATTTCGAGCTTCACTTGAAGGCTACGCAGAATTATTCCTATTTATTATGGTATCAATGACGTATTTGAATGCGATGGAAGATAGAGGGGTGTTTGAGAATTTACGCGTTTGGCTACTAAGTAAAAACTTTACTTATCGTCAATTATTTTGGATTACAGGTATTCAAGCATTTTTCATTTCATCCATCTGCAATAATTTAACCACCGCATTGCTAATGGGATCCGTTATTTTAGCCATGGGGAAAAATAACCGAAATTTTGTAACACTAGCTTGTATTAATGTGGTTGTCGCCGCCAATGCGGGTGGTTCGTTTAGTCCATTTGGTGACATTACCACTTTATTGGTTTGGCAAAAAGGCGTCGTTCCCTTTGCTGATTTCTTTTCATTGCTACTACCCGCTATTGTCAACTTTGCGTTACCAGCAGCTATTATGAGCTTCTGGATTCCCAAAGAACGCCCAGACGCTGTAGATGAAATTCAAGAAATTAAACGGGGCGGCATTACCATTATTGTTTTATTTTTACTGACTATTGTCACCGCAACCTGCTTTGAGAATTTCTTCAGCCTACCACCTGCAGCCGGCATGATGCTCGGTTTGACTTATTTGCAATTTTTTAGTTTTTATTTACAAAAAACCAATAAGAATGGTGACACGCAAAGCATTCAGCATGCGGTTAATTTAGAAGAACCACTTTATTCAATTGATACTAAGCACACTGAAGAAGAATTTGATGTATTCAAAAAAGTCGCTAATTTAGAATGGGATACGCTATTATTTTTTTACGGTGTCATGGTCAGCGTGAGTGGTCTTAGCTTTATTGGTTATTTGGATTTAACCTCGCACTATTTGTACGGAGAAAATGATCCCACTATCGCTAATATCTTAGTGGGTATTGCCTCTGCTTTCGTGGATAACGGAACAATTATGCTTGCCGTGCTGACAATGGCACCTGATATTTCACAGGGACAATGGTTACTTGTCACTTTGACTGCAGGAGTTGGCGGCAGTTTACTTGCGGTGGGAAGTGCTGCAGGCGTTGGTTTAATGGGACAAGCGAAAGGCATCTACACATTCACAAGCCATTTGAAATGGACACCTGTGATTGCGCTGGGTTATGCGGCAAGTATTTTGCTGCACTTTGCTATGAATGGACGTTATTTTTAAATCTGACTACATTGAAGATGTGGTGCGCCCGAGCGGATTCGAACCTCTGACCTCAGCCTCCGGAGGGCTGCGCTCTATCCAGCTGAGCTACGGGCGCGTCACAAACGTTTATTCTAAACTAAGAACACGTTAATTACGACAAGATTTATAAAATCCTGCATTATTCGCGCTGTTCACTCGCTTGCGTAATAATGCTACGAGAAGGCACACTATGCGTAAGCCACACATTCCCGCCAATTATTGAACCACTACCAATCACAATACGACCCAAAATCGTGGCGCCCGCATAAATCACCACATCATCTTCCACAATCGGATGACGTAAATTACCCTTTACCAGAAGTCCGTTATCATCCTTTTGAAAACGCTTTGCGCCTAATGTCACTGCTTGATATAAACGAACACGATTACCCAAAATAGCGGTTTCGCCAATCACGACACCCGTACCATGATCGATAAAGAAACTCTCACCAATTTGTGCACCTGGGTGAATATCAATGCCCGTTGCTGAGTGAGCAAGCTCAGAAATCAGACGAGCAACTAATGGTGCGCCCTGTTTATATATGATATGCGCGAGGCGATGATAAATAATAGCTGTAATACCAGGATAGCAAACAAGAACTTCATCAGGGGTGCGAGCGGCGGGATCACCTTCATAAGCCGCTTGAATATCACTGTCACAAATACGCCGAACAGCTGGCAATTGAGCCGTAAAAAATCGCGTGATTTCTATCGCACGCTCATGCGCGGCGTCATCAACGCCTTCATTACCCGAAACAAATTGCAGTTCACGACGAATTTGTTTGAACAACTCATGTAGAACACAATCCAGCGTGTAACCAACGTAATAATCTATTCCCTCTTCGGTTAAATCTGGCCGTCCAAGTCGATTAGGGAAAAGAACAGCCGATAAGCCATCGAGAATATGTTGCAGCTCTTTACGCGACGGTAATTTTGGCGGTTTATGCCGACGATTACGTTCTTCCAAAGACTGTACGCGCAACGCTCTTAATTGTGCAACCGTTTCCTCAACACCCCAATGATAGTGTGCAATTTCATTCATTATGTAAAACTCAACGTAAGTGGTAAATCAACTAAGCG
>CAJBJW010000074.1 GCA_903953455.1 uncultured Pseudomonadota bacterium
CCTATTTTTTGTTAATGGCTCTCATTGTTATGCATTGGGAGCTTTTTTTTAGAAATTCGATGAGTTTTAAATTTAGAAAATAGTACAGTTAAAAATAAAGATATGAATCATATCATCAGCTTATTTATATTTAATTTCAAAGTTATATCAGTGAAGTTTCAAAATAGTCATAAAATACATAGAAATTGATACGAATGAAATTAAGCGTTTATTTGGATTTATAATCACAGTTTACAGGAAATTAATATGAAATCGAAAATGCAGTTACAACATGTAAAGATTTTTGCAGTAGAGTCCAATCTTTCCTCATTTCCTTCGTACATAATTTGTACGGCTAAGCACATAAATGATCACGATATTCGTGGAGAAAGTTTTTTGATTTATACCAGTAAAGGGACGAAAGCAAGATTAGTTGCTATGGAGATTGTTATTTCGAATAATTTATCTATGTCTGAGTATTTTACTGATATCGATGAAGAATTTGTCTTTCAAGAATGCTTAAATCAAGGGAAATTAAATATGCTAGAGGCTAGCAAAAATAAACCTACCTATGATTATATCCCATCAATAAAAAGCGTTTTTGAGGTGGACGTGACGCATTTATTGCATGGTAACTTTTCGCATGAAAATGTGAACAATAAATTAAAGTTAATAGGTGAAATGACGCAGATTGATGAACTTAAACATCATATTAATATCATCAATAATTATTCTTATGCACATTTTACGCCTATTAAAATGCCAAATGTGAATCAATAATAAGTGATAACTAGCAAAATAAAGTGATACTTCAAAATGTCATATTTGCCCTGTATAAATCAGTTGAACTCTTAGAAATAAGTGTTTATCCATTCACAACCTCGAGGAATAGAAAATGTCCGATTTAGAACATACAGAGCACGCAAACGACGAACATCAACATGATGACCATAAAGAACATGGCCACGACCACGAACATGACGATCACAAAGAACATGGTCACGATGATCATAAAGAACATGATCATGAGCATGCTCACGAAGAACACAAAGAAAACGATCATCATTGATTATTTAAGATTACTTAATTACTCATAAAGATGAAGTAGTTAGGTAATCGGCTTTCAAAGCATACATACCCCCTATAATTTGTAATGCTTAAACTCTCAATACTTGTTTTGGTATTGGGAGTTTTTTTTAGGGTTGCTTAAAAATAAAACAGCTCTGTGAATTTCTGTAATGTCACATCAATGTCATATCTTTAATTTAGGATTCCCAATTGTAGTAATCGCCATTTATTTACCATTAAAAGCAGAAGGAATAAATTATCATGTATAACAACGATCCTAAAGTCATATCAGGAGCAATGCTTCTCATTGGCTCAGCGCTTATGCTTTCAAACAATGCACAAGCAATAACACAAGATGAAATATTGGCTAACCAAGTTAAAACTACAGCTGTAGAAACGCCTAAATTTTGGATTGATTCAGGTAAAGCTAGTTTAGATAAAGTCGATAGAATTGCTAATAACAAGAAAAAAGCTAAAAACGTCATTTTGTTTATTGGTGATGGTATGGGGGTTTCTACTGTTACTGCGTCAAGAATTTTTGAAGGTCAGTCACAGCCAGGCAATCGTGGTGGTGAAGAACATTCTTTAAGTTTTGAAAAATTCCCACATGTTGCTTTATCAAAAACGTATCAAGTAAATCAACAAACCTCTGATTCTGCGCCGACTATGTCGTCCATGATGACAGGTGTAAAAACTAATGATGGTGAATTATCAGTTGGTGCAAACGTTAAGAGGGGTGAGTTAAGCGGAAAAGTTATCGATGATAACAAAACTATGACGCTACTTGAGCAAGCAGAAGATAGAGGCATGTCAACGGGTATTATATCAACAGCGCGTATCACGCATGCAACCCCTGCTGCATGTTATGCGCATATTTCGAATCGTGACTGGGAAGCTGACAGCAAACTTCCTGCTGGTTCTTCAGTTAACGATATTGCTTATCAACTTGTGAATTTCCACAAAACTAATCTTAAATCGGACGGATTGGAAGTGGCGCTAGGTGGCGGTCGTTCTTATTTTATGCCTGATACAATGGCAGATCCAGAAGATACGACAAAAAAAGGTTTGCGCAAAGATGGCGATTTAACAGCACAGTGGACAAGTCAATATAAAAATGCTGATTTTGTTTTTGACAGATCGGGTTGGGATAAGATTGACCCAGCCAAAACAGATCATTTATTGGGTTTGTTTGAAAGTTCAAACCACATGGAATATGAAGCAGACCGCTTAAAAGATACCGGTGGTGAACCTTCATTAACTGAAATGACAGAAAAAGCGATTCAAATTTTAAAGAAAAACCCAAAGGGCTATTTCTTGATGGTTGAAGCTGGTCGTATTGACCATGCTCATCATTCTGGCAATGCTTATCGTGCACTAACTGATACTGTTGAGTTGTCAAATGCTGTCCAAAAAGCGGTTGACATGACAGACAGTGCAGCAAACGATACGCTTATCGTTGTATCAGCGGATCACAGTCACACTTTCACGATTGCAGGTTATCCACAACGCGGTAATCCAATTTTAGGTTTGGTGACCTCACCAGGTAAAGCAACGCCTGATCTTGCTGCAGATGGCAAACCTTATGCAACATTAAGCTATGCCAACGGTGGTGGGTATCGTACAGCACGCCCTACTTTAACAGCGTCGACTTCTATTCTTCCTGTAACTCCTGCTGCAGGGCAGGCTGATGTGAATATTTTAGATACGATGAATCCTAACTTCATTCAAGAAGCAACTGTACCAACGGGTTTTGGTTCTGAAACGCATGCTGCTGAAGATGTGGCAATTTATGCTAAAGGTCCAAGAGCCTACTTGTTCCAAGGAACTCAAGAGCAAAGTTATATTTATCAAGTCATGGCTAAAGCTTTAGGTATTACGCCAACGGTTTATAAATAATTTAGCAGTAAGTAAAAATAATTATCCCCTGATTGTTTTTAAAGCGCACTTTTTCAAGTGCGCTTTTTTATTTAAGGGAAAATGAAAAACGAAAGGAGAAATTCATGCGCAATCAATTTTTATCAACTATTATCTTAACTTCAGGCTTGCTAAGTGCTTGCACGTCTTATCAAACAAAGCCATTTTTAGTAGAAACAACTCCAACACTACCCAATGCTGCTGTTGAGTTTGAAACGACGATTACTAAAGCTGATGAGAGTGAAAGACATTATCGCTGGTATTTTTGGCGAGCAGATAATCGGGTAGAAATGCGTAATCCGCAAGATAATTCCAGTGAAGAATGGACAAGACTTGCCAATGGTCAAGTGGAATACTCGATGATCTTTCACGATGACAAAAAAACTATTGACTATAACGCAGTAGATTTGGGGATGATTGGTGAAACGCCAAATTGGACAAAGACAACATTATTGTTTAGCCCAGAAATGATGGCGACGTTAGTGTCAGATAGTGATGAAACACTCTTCAATCAAACGGCTATTCATTATAAGTCCAATTTGCCTAATACCGTTTTTGAAGTGACATGGCTAACACAAATGCAAGTTCCCGCTATGATTAAACGTGAAGTAAATGGTCAAGTGATTACAACAAAAATTGTATCACTTGAGCCTGCAGTAAAATCAATGCTTTCAAATCCGGCTGCGTCGGCCTATGATCACACGGTATTTGCTGATATTGGTGATAAAGAAAGTGATCCTTTCATTAAATCCGTTATGCATAAGCTCAAAGGTTCGCATGATCACGACCATGGTCATGGTGAATAATTTTTGTATTGATTTCGAGAAATAAATATGTCCAAAGAGTTATGGTTGTTGCGTCA
>CAJBJW010000075.1 GCA_903953455.1 uncultured Pseudomonadota bacterium
ATCAATCGGCGTCGAGTGAAAATGCGGATGGAACTTTGTCTATTGTGAGTCCATTAAATGATGCAGTAAATAGAGCATATCGAACAGGTAATACGTTTGGCGCGGATAGAGAGGCGCAAAAAGCATTGGCGAGTTACGCGATAGCCAAAGCTTTGGCTAGTTCATCATTTGTTGACGATCCGCTTAAAACGTTAGCGTCTAATGAAACCGATAAATTGGCGATGGCGGCAACTAATTCATTAGTGGTTGAAGCGTCAACGAAGGCAGATGCAGTGGCAGCTGACTATGCGTTATCGGCTATTAACCATATTGATACCGCGATTGCAGCTATTGATACAGAACGTTCTAATTTAGGGTCAACACAAAATCGTTTCACGACGACAATCGCCAATTTGCAAAATGGTGTTGAAAATCAATCGGCTGCGAAATCACGCATTATGGATGCCGATTTTGCGATAGAGACGGCAAATCTTGCTCGTGCACAAATTCTTCAGCAAGCGGGTGCTGCGATGCTTGCACAGGCAAATCAAACGGGGCAAACCGTTATGACATTGCTGAGATAGGGTCTTGCTGTGTTTGAATTCACCAAAAGCCCTTTGACACGAATTAATTTATTGTAGAGCAACATTAATTCAGTGTCACAGGGCTTTTATTTTGGAAATATTTTAGTCATTTTCTCTAGGTTACTAGAATTCATTGATAAAAAATTAAAGTAACAAAAAATAAAGCCGATAACTAAAACGAGTTTCGAATGTAAATGTAAAAACTTTTTAGATGTAAAAAAATTTTTAGTAGTAGTTTATTTTAAATTAATTTTGAGCAATCCCGCTCAGAAGGCTTTTGGAGATAATATCATGGCACTTATAATCAACACCAATTTGAGTTCAATCAACGGTCAACGTAACCTGAATTCTTCAGCGACAGCGCTTACAACTTCGATGACTCGTTTGTCATCTGGTGTACGTGTTAATAATGCAAAAGACGACGCAGCTGGGCTTGCTATTGCTGATAGAATGAATTCACAAATTCGTGGTATGACCGTTGCTGTTAGAAATGCAAATGACGGTATCTCACTTACACAAACTGCTGAAGGCGCGTTGGGTTCATTAACTGATACTTTGCAACGTATGCGTGACTTAGCGGTACAATCATCAAGCAACGCAGCAGTTTCAGCTTCTGACCGCGCTAAAATGGATACAGAATTCAAAGCATTAAACGACGAGTTAATGCGTGTTGTACAAAACAGTGAATTCAATGGCAAAAAAATCTTAAATGGTGATTTGTCTTTAGGCTTGAACATTCAAGTTGGCGCAACAACAGATACAAACAGTCGTATCAGCGTTGGTGTATCAAACATGAGTCAATTACTTGCTCCAGTAACAAAATCAACTTTAAGCCCAGCTAGCCAAAAAATCGATTCATCATTATCTGCTGCGATTACTAAAGCAAACAATGATGCGATTAATGATCCAGCTTCTCCCTATTATCAATTGTTAACACCAGCTAACCAAGCAGCTAAACTTGCAAATGCAGCAGTGGTAGCGGCTAAAAAAGCGATGGACTCACCAGCTGACTTAGCACTTGCAAAAGCATCTTCACTAGCAAATGCGAAAGCGGCAGCGGCATTAGCTACTTCATCAGCGGCAACAAAAACAACAACAGCAACAAGCTTGTCAAACATTTTGGTTTCACAAGAATTCACTGATAAAGTTAACGCAGCTGATTTTGCTACTCAAGCAACCAATACATCAGTAGTGGCAACTGACCTTACAGTGCAAGCAAAAAGCGTGACTGATGCAGCGCAGGCGTCATCTTTGTCAATTACTGCTAACACATTAGCTGAAGCAGCAAAAGCTAACGTTGCTGCCGCAGGTCAAAATATTTATGTTACTGTAATGAATTCATTAACAGGCGACAAGATTGATCTTCCTGCTTCAGTTAGAAACGTATCAGGTGAAATTGATATGAC
>CAJBJW010000076.1 GCA_903953455.1 uncultured Pseudomonadota bacterium
AATAACCGCCATACACTGCATTTGACCTGTGCCCGTAATAGCTACAGTGCTGGAAGCAGCAGCTCTGCTGCGTGTTGCTCTAAAACGCGCATGCCTGTTTTCAATTTCATATTTCAAATGGTATTGCGTCATATTTTGGTTCAAACACGTCGTTTGCTGCATGATCGAAAATGGAGTAAGTGCTTGAGCACGGGACTTTTGGATGATTGCATTACAGCGCAATTTTTACATAGACCGTTACCGCGCGGTAACGCTTGCGCTGTTATTAAATCGCCCAACCCTACATTTTACCTGTGTTCAATCCATAGTTAGCTATCACTTCTTAATGCCTAATTGGATTAGGATCGCATTATCAAGTTGCTGCATTTCCTGTTCAGAAATACTGCCAATGTAACCACTAAATCGTTGTTTATCAGCTGTAGTAAGTTGATCCGCCATTGCTTTGCCTTTTTATTTGCAACCGTAACATACGCCTCACTTGGATAAAGCCTATCAATATACTTGTTACAGGAACAACTTGCACACGGCTCATCATCGTATTTGCAACATCATTACTTACAATGACTGCCGGACGTTTCTTACGAATTTCACTGCCTAATGCTGGCTCAAAGTTTACCCACCAAACTTCACCACGCTTCATCAGCAACATCCCCAATCAACGCGTTCGTCCATTCGTCTGCGTCCTTTTCACGTGCTGCATCAGCTGCCATTGCTTTATAGCCTTCAGTTAAACTGTCCTTAATGACGTAAGGCCGCGCAATGTTTTCAATAAACCCACTTACTTTATCGCTACCAATTACATTCATCAGCCCATCATAAACAGTTTCGTCTAACGTAATTGTCATTGTTTTCTGCATATCAAAATTCCTAATCAGTAAAACTTAGTTACGTAAATCATACTCCAGTCTGCGCACGCTTGCTATGATCTGTAATTCCAATTGGCAAACTACCACGTAATTATTTAAAGTGTCCGACCCTGCATTTCCTCTGTATTCAAGTCAATGCACTGCTTGCTGTCAATTTAACACGCAACCCCGCAAACTGTTGTTGCGCGTTAACACGACAAAACAGCATGATGTTACAACACGACGTTATGACAATGATCTGTTTGATTATTTTTCATCAACCAACTAGCATTATTCCAATCCAAGCAACGCAATCACAGCAGCAAAATAAGCCCATATTTCTCACCCCTATAGGTGCAAAATCACCACCGAAAGTAGAAAAGTACTCTATAACAAAAATCCACAGCACTATTTTTTAAAGCTGCATACTCATTTCTTCATAAATTACTTAAAATCAATCTGTTGAAATTTTATGTGTAATTAGCACAGCATGCTCTGATATTGCTGTCTCGGTTCGTGCTTTAAACGGTTCTTAACGCTTAGAAGTTGAGTCGGGATTGTTGGGGGGTGGGCACGTTGTACTTTGCGTTACATTAATACTGAACCTGCCCATTTTTCAATGAATCAGCTATTCAAGAACAACAAACAACTTATCTACGAAACTCTCTAGATTTTTTAATCAGTTCAGTTGAAATCTCTTCTAGAGGCAAAATTTTATCTGCTCCAGCAAAACTTAATACCGAACTAGGCATATAAGGTGTGTGAGCTGTTTCAGGATTTTCGATAATCGCATACCCACCCGCTTGACGAATGGCTAATAATCCAGTTGCACCATCTGTATTTGCGCCTGTTAAAATAACACCAATGGCATTGATGCCACACGAACTTGCCACAGAATCAAACATGACATCAATACTTGGGCGCGCATACGTTACTCGTTCATCGGATGAAAGTACAATCGTCATATTATTTTCAACCAAAAAATGATAATTTGGCGGTGCAATATAAACACAACCCACTTTAATCATTTCTAATGCTTCTGCTTCTTTGACGATTAAGGCACAATCTCTTTGCAATAGTTCAGCTAATATTGAATTATTGTATGGCGACACGTGTTGCGTAATGACAATTGCCATTGAAAAATCAGGCGGCAGCTTTGTCAAAATTGTTTGTAATGCTTTTAATCCACCCATTGAGCAGCCAATAGCAACAAT
>CAJBJW010000077.1 GCA_903953455.1 uncultured Pseudomonadota bacterium
GGTATTTTTAGTGGCTAAACCGCATTGCGCGATAACGGATTCAAAATAAGCACCATGATCTTGTTTAACGCCTAAAATATGACGTGGATCGACCTCAAGAAATAATTGCGTATTTTCATTCGCCTGAGGGAGATAATTGAGCATGTGAACCGTTCGCGCCAATCGGTCAAAATTGATAACGGATTCAAATTGACTGTCTGCAATCTTTGCATTCGCCGTTAAATTTTCAATTTCATAGCTATGAAGATGCAGGGATTCCACCGCATCCACTTTGATTTTAACCGCCTGTCCGGTAATCGTTTCTAGTCTATTTTTTTCTCGAATGGGCGAAAAAATGCTGCTGATGCGAAGTTGCCCGAAAAAACCATGAACCCGATCGTTTTCAACCGTCAAAGGTCGATAATTTGCATGGTGCTCATGCTCAAAGCGATTATTAAAATAATCAACCAAATCATGTAAAGCCATTTGTAGTCACCCTGTATTGCTAAGTCAAATTAAGTTGCTATCAGCTTAGATGAGATTTTATGCCATTGTGAAATGGTATTATTCGATAACGATATCTCCTTTTTATATATCCAATTTTTAGATAGGGTTATCTAAAAATACCGTTTTCTAATGACATGCTGATTGTCTATGGTGTTTGCGAACAAGCAAAAAATGTTGTTAAAAACAAAATTAGAGATGGAAAATATTACATATGAAACATTTTATTAAGATAAGCACGTTAGCGATTATTTCACTATCAAATTTTGCCAGCGCAGAAGATTTTTATCAAAAAACCAAAGGGTATCGCGTTGAGCCCGAACCTGATCCACAAAGTTACGTGCGCAATTTAAGCAAAACCCAATTTGAACAATTTCGCGATGTCGAATGGCTTGATGTTGGTTTAGATTTTCGGACGCGTTACGAATACCGTGAAAATGATTACCGTCCGAGCGCAACAGAAAAAACAGGATTTCGAGAAAATCCTGACAATTTATGGTTACTGCGTACTCGCGCTTATTTAGGGGTGAAAGAGATTTTAGACCCGCTGCGTTTTGCAGTGGAATTTGAAGACGCGCGGAGCTACAACGGGCTTTACAATCGAACCGAGGCTGACGTAAATGAATTTGAGTTCATTCAAGGTTACGCTGAACTCTATTTTGATAATGTGTTTGGTCACAATCATCCATTAAGTGTTCGTGCAGGACGGCAACATTTGGAATTGCTTGACCGCCGTTTAATTGGCAACAATCAATTCCGAAATACCACCAATAATTTTGAAGGTTTTCGCGTTCAACTGGGTAAAAAACAAAATAGCTGGCATTTAGACACCTTTGCATTAAAGCCTGTTGAACGCTTGAAATATAATTTTGATCAGCACGATGAAGATACTTGGATTTATGGCGGCGTTTTCAATTTACGTCAATGGTCAGAATTTATCACCATTCAACCGTATTTTATTGGTCGAAAAGTGAATGGCGATCCAACAAATATCAATAACACGTTCCGCAAAGCGGATTCGGATATTTATGCGCCCGGTTTGCGTGTTTATGGTTTATTTGGTGCCAGCGGTTTTGATTTTGATGCTGACATAAACAAACAATTTGGCCGTTTTGGCTCATTGACGGGAATTAGAAATAGACCTGTAACTTACTCTCAATCGCTACGTCAACATGATGCACTCGCATACTCCCTAGAACTTGGTTACAGCTTTGATCATGAGTGGAAACCGCGTGTGAGTGCGTATTACGGTTTTGGTACAGGGGATAAAAGTTCTGCTGATAACATCAATCAACGTTTTGATGCGTTTTATGGTTTTAATCAACCTTGGTCACGCAACGATTATTTTTCATGGGACAACCTTCATGCGCCAAAAGCCCGTTTGGAATTTACGCCCTACAAAGACGTTCGCATTGATACGGGCTACAACGCTTATTGGCAAGAAAGTGAAACAGGCGGGTGGAATCGGGCAGGTTTGCGTGACACCACAGGCAAAAGCGGTAGTTTCTTAGGGCATGAATTCGATATTCGGATGCGCCATAAACTTAATCCGTATGTTGATTGGAGTGTGAGCTATGCGCGTTTTAATCCTGGTGAGTTCACTGAAACAGTTTCAGCAAAAACGCCAGGCGCACAAGGCACAGAAGCGAGTAACTTCTTTTATTTTGAAGTGAACTTGAATGCATTTGGCGATGGCAAACCAAAATACGATTAACAAACTTTTAATGGGAGAAATCAAAATGAATAAAGTAGTCACATTAGCGTTATTGAGTTTAGGATTATTACTGAGTGCAGAGGCATTAGCAGATCGCACATTACTTAACGTGTCGTATGACCCAACGCGTGAGCTGTATAAAGAATTCAATCAACTTTTTATCAAGCATTGGAAAGACAAAACAGGTGAGGATATTGAAATTCAACAATCACATGGCGGTGGCGGTAAGCAAACTCGCGCGGTAATTGAAGGACTGCAAGCTGACGTGGTGACCTTGGCGTTACCTTACGATATTGACCAAATTCACGAAAAAGCGGGATTACTGCCTAAAGATTGGCAAACAAAATTACCCCATGACAGTATTCCCTACACCTCAACGATTGTGTTTTTAGTTCGCAAAGGTAATCCAAAAGCGATTAAAAATTGGGATGATTTAGTGAAAGAAGGGATTTCAATTGTCACGCCCAATCCAAAAACCTCCGGTGGCGCACGTTATAACTATTTAGCGGCGTGGCGATTTGCTGAAAAGAAAACCGGCAGTGAAGCGGGCGCAAAAGATTTTTTAACCAAATTATTTAAAAATGTACCGGTTTTAGATTCAGGGGCTCGCGGTTCAACAACCACTTTTGTTGAGCGTGAAATTGGTGACGTGTTAATTACCTGGGAAAACGAAGCGCATTTAGTTTTAAAAGAGTTTGGTGCAGATAATTATGAAGTCGTAACGCCCCCGTTTAGTATTTTGGCAGAAACGCCGGTTGCGGTTGTTGAAAAAGTCGCAAAGAAAAATGGTACCACCGATTTAGCTACCGATTATTTGAATTATCTATACACAACAGAAGCCCAAGACATTATTGCTAAAAATTATTATCGCCCCACTGATAAAGAGGTGGCCGCAAAATACGCTAAACAATTTCCAACATTAGAACTTGTGACCGTCAAAGATTTAGGCGGTTGGGCAACTGTTCAGAAAAAACATTTTTCAGATGATGGCATATTCGATCAACTCTTAGCCGGCAATAAATAAGCGTTAAAATAGCCAATCCTCGTCAGACTTTGGCGAGGATTTTTTGATGTTTGTTGTTCGCATTAAAATCTCCTTTAACATGAATCGACTGCTCATTGAGCACAAGGTTATAAAATTTGCAATCATGGCTTAGGCTAAATTAGCAGTATTGTCATAATACAGTCATATTTTAGTCATATGATTATGCTAATGGTACATATGGCATATTTAAAAATAAAATTTACGCATTTTAAGGCGCCGCTGTTACAAAATGGCGCAGTGTGTAATGTTGTCTTGATTTTGGCCTTAGCTTATTTTTGTTTATTTGTATATTCAATACCTACTTCAACTAGCTCAGAGTCATTGACCGATGCAACCCAAGTATCAACTTCGTCGGATAGAGAAAAACCTGAAGAACAAGAAATGGATTTTCTACTGATTAAAGACTGGCATTTGTTCGGCAATTCTGAGGTAAGGGTTGGAGAAGGCTCGATGGCAGAGAATGCGTCAAAAAAAACCGACTTACCCATTAAATTGCTAGGTATTTTTTTACTGCCCAATCAAGATAAAAACAGTTACGTGATTATTGAAGATGATGCTAAAGAACAGAAAAAATATCATCTTGGTGATGAGTTGCCTGGTGGTGTTACCTTGCTATCAATAGAAAAAGAGCAAGTCATCTTGCTGCGCAATCAACAATCAGAATCCCTTTCTATGGAAAAAGAAAGAACGGGATTACTCTTTATCACAAAATAACACTACAAATCATTATTGCTTATGCACGTTCGTTTGTTAATTGGTCTATTACTAGCTAGCTTTTGTATTGTTTCTCACGCACAAAATGAAGAGTTTTCGCTTAATTTAAAAGATGTTGATATTCATATTCTGATAGAAACGGTTGCTGATGCTACCGGCAAAAATTTTATTGTTGATCCTCGTGTGACAGGTAATATTTCCGTTATTACTTCTACGCCGATGAAATCCTCGCAGGTTTATGAAGTATTTTTATCTATACTTAAGGTTCATGGCTATTCAGCTGTGCCGAACGGTAATATTATAAAAATCATCCCTAATCTTGATGCCAAGCAAGATGGTGATCAAAATGAATTACGCTCTGGTTCGCGCAATGGTGATGAACAACTAACTCGAATTGTTCAAGTCAATCATATTAATGCTACAGCGGTGGTACAGACCTTAATGCCTTTGGTTCCGCCCCATGCGTTTATGGCAACGGTGACAGATAGCAACAGCATTATTATTTCTGATACAGCATCTAACGTAAATCGACTGGCTTTGATGATTAAGCAAATAGATAAAAGCGACGCTCAAAAAATTGAAATCATTAACTTGAAATATGCAATAGCGGCCGATTTAATTCAACCTCTTAATGCCTTAGTTGCCAGCACAAATAATGGAAAATCAAATGCGAGCATGGTGCCTTTAGTGGCAGATGATCGTTCTAATGCCATTATTATCGGAGGTGCTCCTGAGATACGTTTGCAACTAAAAGCCTTGATAGCTGAGCTCGATACGCCGTTGCAAGGAAAAAATGGTAATACGGAAGTTATTTACTTGCATTATGCCGTTGCCAAAAGTTTGGTTGAAACGCTAACTGGTGTAAGTGCAAAAAAATCGGAGAGTACGCCTCAAGTTGTTACGCCATCTAGCACAGAAAAAGACTTTGATATACGAGCCGATGAGGCGACTAATGCCTTAATTGTGACTGCACCGGCCGAACAAATGCGATCAATTAAGTCGGTAATACAGCAATTGGATATACGTCGCGCTCAGGTTCATATTGAAGCGATCATTGTTGAAGTTAACTACGATAAAGAGCAGCAAGTCGGTGTTGAATGGCATACTAAGCCGGTTACAACAACAGGTGTGCAGGCTGATTCCATTGTGAATTTGGCTAGTTTTTTCGAGACAACAGGAAAAACCCTGAGCTTAGGTTATATGGTCGGTGGTGAGTTAAGGGCTTTAATGGATGCCTTTGCAAGTGATCAAAATGTTAATGTCTTATCTACGCCTTCGTTGGTGACGTTAGACAATGAAGAAGCGAATATGATTGTCGGTCAAAATATACCCATAGTGAGTGGAAGTTTTGCACCGACTGTCGGAGTAGGGTCTGCAGTGTCAACTTATACGCGACAAGATGTGGGCGTTAAACTTAAAGTGACACCTCAGATTAATGAAGGCAATGTGATTAAGCTGAAAGTGAAACAAGAAGTATCGAGTGTCGATGCAACGTCTGCTGGAAGTCCATCTGGACCGACGATTAATAAACGTGAAATAGATACCTCTGTATTAGTAGATGACGGTAAGATTTTAGTGTTGGGTGGCCTTATAGGTGATGATGTGCAAGTTACGGTAACAAAAGTACCTTTATTAGGCGATATACCTTATTTAGGGCATCTATTCCAAAGTAATAACACGTCAAATAAAAAAACTAATTTAATGGTTTTTTTGCGTCCAGTCATCATGCGTGATCCAGAAAAAGCGTCTTTGTTATCTAATGATAGATACAACGACCTGCGTAATATGCAGAAACAATCAGGGAAACGCGGTTTATTTTTAATGCCAAGCGAGCATGAGTCAGTGCTGCCAGAGTTAAAGCCTGAGGTGCCAAGTCCTATTTTAACTGCTCCGGCAAATCAATAATGAATTCTGATGCCTCTTTAGAATCTGAGGAGTTAGTGTTAGGTGTCAAGATGCCTAGTTATAGCTTCGCCAAAAGACAGGGCGTTTTGCTAAAACAAGATTCAGATAAGACAGAAATATTTTTTTTGGATAGAACCTCAAGTCAATCCTTATGTGAAATGCGCAGATTGGTTGATAAAGCAGCGACTTTCATCAAGATCGACGAAGAGCGCTTTGATCATATGCTACAAGAAGTTTATGAGCAAAAGTCAGGGCAGGCTCAGAAAATGGTTGATGATATGCAAGATAATATTGATTTATCTTACATGGCGCAGCACCTGCCTACGCCTGATGATTTGCTTGAGAGTGCTGATGAAGCGCCAATTATTCGTTTGATTAATGCACTACTTACAGAGGCTATCAAGGAAAACGCGTCAGATATTCATATTGAATCTTATGAAAAACGCATGGTGGTGCGTTTTCGTGTTGATGGTGCTTTACGCGAGATACTCGAACCTGCACGGGAATTTGCGCCGATGATTATCTCCAGACTGAAAGTCATGGCTAAACTCGATATTGCTGAAAAAAGACTACCTCAAGATGGGCGTATATCACTCAATATTGGTGGTCGCACCGTTGATGTTCGTGTTTCAACATTGCCTTCAGGTCATAGTGAACGTGTGGTTTTAAGATTGCTTGATAAGCAGGCCAATCAGCTAAACCTTAGACAGATTGGCATGGTTGATCA
>CAJBJW010000078.1 GCA_903953455.1 uncultured Pseudomonadota bacterium
CAAAACGGTCAATAGGACTAACAAAATTTTTTTGTGTGTTGGGACTGGACATCTTGTTCAAAATCGTTTCTAGTAAGGTCATGGAAATCTTTGTCAGTTTGATGTTTGTTTGGTAGCTACATTTTCGCTGATTTTAAGATTTCCTTCCCCTTTTTAAAACTGTCCGAACTGTTGTTAAGGGTACGTCTAATAACTTAGTCCATGCACTATTAAAAAGTCTCTCACCGCTAAGTCCACTTAAATAACCTTGAAATAAAGCGTAGGTTACGTTGATAGGTGAAATGGCGGGAGACTGGCGTATCTTTTTCACTTTTCCGTTTAAGTATCCAGCCTGCGTCCAACTGCCATTGATATTTATAGAAAAAGATTTTAGCGATGCAGGAGAAAATCGAGTTGGATCATCTTTACTTAATAGAGTTTCTATCTCTTCACGATATATCAGTTCACCCGCATTATGAGAAAGAATATAGTCGCTACTTATGTGAAACAGAGGGTCTCGGGCATAAGCTAGCTGAAGTGCAAGAACAGACTGAGCTGCCGGTTCGATATCCCAAAGCAATCTCAATACGCGAAATAGTGGCAACCGTGTATCTAATCCATAAAGATCTTTCAAATGCCTAAAAGTCAATCTGCGACTGTTCTCTGTGGATTTATTCAAACAGTTATGAGAAACAATCTCCTCTTGGTATTGTTCTAATGTTGCTGAAACGGGAGCAGCTAAAAACAACGCTCGCAACTCTTCCAACATCATCGAACGACTAGAATGCGCACCATTTTTTCCAAATTTAAACCCGAAATGACTCAAAGTAGTTTTATGATTTTCCGTTATCATTTTAATCTCTGAATTTTTCTTAACACCTTTAAATAGCTTGGCTATCAATACCATGCTTTTAATGTATATTAACGAAAAATTTTAATATGTTAATCACGAACTATGCCCTAAGAATTTATGAGCACAAAGTAGGTCCAAAATAATCAAATCTGTAATATTTTATAAAATTGATGGGTATAGCATTTCATAAAATTGTGGAACTTTAGGGTAAGCTTTATGGTAATTTTTTTAAAATTTGACGTACTAAATACTTTTAAAATAAACCATTAATTTAACATAAATCTATACAATACCTTTCAAAATTATGCAATTTTCGAGGAGTCCAACTATGAACGCTTTAACTTGTTCAAAATGTGGCGTCCATCGTCCACAGGAATTGAATATGACGTTGGAACGCTCGCCATATCTAAACTACGGCGCAACGAGTTTGACTTTTACTGTGTCGATTGAAGAATTAGTTCAATGGGCGTTAATCCAGTGTCGTAAATAAGACAGTAAATCACTCGCTAACAATCCACGCTCGCCATCTTGTTTGACTGCGTTGTCAGCCGCTATACCATGTGCGTAAGCACCTTGTTTAGCCGCATCTTCCAATGACATACCTTGTGCAACAAGCGACGCAATAACACCTGCTAATACATCGCCCATGCCACCCGAAGCCATACCGGGGTTACCTGTATTTGAAATAGCGATTTGATTATCTGTGGCAATCAACGTACCTGCGCCTTTGAGTAATACGACACCACCGTATTTTTGTTGCAGTGTTTGAGCTGCCTCAAAACGATTTGTTTGAATTGTTTTTATTGTTGAACCGAGTAATCGCGATGCTTCACCTACATGCGGGGTGAGAATCCACTGAGGGTTATGCTTAGGGAATTGTGCTAGAAAATTTAGCCCATCTGCATCAACAATGATAGGTTTGTTGCAATTTATTGCTGTTGTAAACAATACTTTACCCCAATCGCGTTGACCAAGTCCCGTTCCCAAGACAATCACACTGGCTTTTTCTAATAGATCATGTAATTGTGTTGAGTTGGCAACACCATGACACATTAGTTCTGGACAGGCAATATTCATAACCGCCGCATTATCTGGATGCGTTGCAATGCTTACAAGTCCTGCTCCCATACGTAACGCCGCCATACCAGCTAAACGCGCTGCGCCTGAATAGCCAACATCACCACCAATGACAAGTACGTGACCAAAATGACCTTTATGCGCGTATTTTTGGCGAGGTGGTAGGGCATTTGGCAAAACACGAGTAATCGATGATGAAACATGTTGCCAAGCGATATCGGGCAATGCTAACGATGCTAAGATAATTTTGCCCGTATATTGCACCGCAAAACCAGTGAACAAACCTTGTTTGAGGCCAATGAATGTGATGGTTGCATTGGCTTCAACGGCAACGCCCATGACATTACCTGTATCAGCGTGCAAGCCTGAGGGAATATCCACAGCAATGACTGGGCAGCGACTTTCATTAATGGCATTTATCGCTTGTTCGTATTTTTGCGTCACCTGCCGATTGAGTCCAGTCCCTAGTAACGCATCAATAATGATGTCGCTATCAAAGATTACATCTATTTGAAAAGGAATGACATTCCCGCCAGCATTTATATATTGCTGGTAAGCGAGGAGTGCATCGCCTTGAAGTTCAGTGATTTCTGATACACTATAAACGCACACATTTAAACCTGCTTGTAATGCGCGTGTTGCCACAATATAGCCGTCACCCGCATTATTTCCCGATCCGCAAAAAATACTCATATTCTTTGCGCTAGGATAGCTATATTGAACATACTCAAACACAGCATTTCCAGCTCGCTCCATCAATGTAAAGCCTGATAAAATGCCTTTTTGAATCACAAATTGTTCTACTATTTTAATTTGCTGGGTGCTATACAACTCGCGGGGTAAATTCAC
>CAJBJW010000079.1 GCA_903953455.1 uncultured Pseudomonadota bacterium
ATGTTTATATTAAATTAATCACTACCCCCATACCATATATGATGAATAGCGATAAAATCCCTCCTGAACTTGTTTCGGCTTTGCCCAAAAAAGCGAATACTGCTGTTGCTGTGAATCAAGATATTGTTTTAACTTTAAGTGAATCTATTAGAGTTGGAAAAGGGAACATCACTGTCAGTAATGGTGGAAGCGACATACGTGTCATTCCAGTAAACTCTTTGGAGATTACCGTTGAAGACAATAAACTAATATTGAATTTAGTAAACGATTTACTACCTAACAATCATTACAGTATCAAAATCGACAGCACAGCTATTGAGGATTTGAATGGCAATAAATATGCTGGTATCAACAAAACGACAACGTTATATTTTGACACGGTAGATACACTTGCACCGACGCTTATTAAAAGCAGTCCACTAGCTAATACATCATCCGTTGCGGCAAATTCAAACATTGTGTTGACGTTTAATGAAAAAATTCAAGCCGTTACAGGTAACATTACGCTTGTTAGCGGCAGTGATTCACGCACGATTTCTATTGCTGATCCGCAAGTCAAAATTTCCGGCACCACGCTAACGATTAATCCAACGGTTGATTTCAATATCGGCAGTACTTACAAAGTGCATTTGGATGCTGGGGTAATCAAAGATTTAGCGCCTGTTACTAATTTATCAGCAGCCATTGATTTAAGTTTTGCCACCAAAGCAACAGGCGATAAACAAGCGCCTATTTTACAAAGTTATGCGGGCAAAGGTGTTTTCAGCGACAATTTGCAACTGACTTTTCAAGAAAATATCAAAATCGGTAAAGGTAGCTTCACTTTAGTGAATAGCACGGATAGCACGGATAAAATGTTGATTGACGTGACCAGTCCCCAAGTGTCTATCGTAAACAATGTTCTCACTATCAATCCAATCAACAATCTCAAGCCTGAAGCTACCTACCTACTCACTGCTCCAAAAGGCATTTTAACGGACGTAGCCAAAAATGCATTTGCGGGAATAACGGCTAAAGTACCTTTCACCTTCGATACGCACGATAAAGTCGCTCCCACACTAATGATTACGGATGATAAAACGTCTGTGACCAATTCAGCTATTCTCTATACTTTTACACTCAGTGAACCGAGTACAAATTTTGGTATTGATGATATTGCCGTCACTGGGGGTAAGCCAACGGCGAGTTTAGCGGCTGTTGATCCAACAGTTTACACATTATTATCGGCTGTTAGTCCAACAGTTTACACATTAAGCGTTACGCCTGATGCAGATTCGACAACACCTGTCACCATCAATGTAGCCGCTGGTAAATTCACCGATACAGTAGGTAATGCTAATTTAGCGGCTGTGCAAAGTGAACAAGCTATTGATACTGTTGCGCCTACGATCAAAATTGAAGATAACCAACCAAGTCTTGCGACAGGTGGCGCGGTTATTTATACCTTTACACTTAGCGAACCGAGCAGTAATTTCAGTATTGATGATATTACAGTTACCGGCGGCACTAAGGCGCCTACTTTGAAGGACGAGAGTACTACTACTGTCTACACATTTTTTAAGTCGGTGACTACTAGCGTCTACACATTAAGCGTCACACCTAATAATAATTCGATAACACCAATCACCGTAGACGTCGTTGCGGGTAAATTCACTGATGCAGTCGGTAATAAAAATATTGCTGCGGTGCAAAGTATTCAACAAGTCAAAACGACGCCCACTTTAGGAAAAGCCATTGATGGTTATTTAGCGGGGGCAACGGTAACAGTTGGCACGTATTCGACGACGACGGATGCGAGTGGTAATTTTACGCTTCCAAGTAGCGTTAAAGGTGAAGTAGTTGTTTCAGGTGGAACAGATTTAACAACCGGTAAAGCGTTCAAAGGTGTTCTAAAAGCACCAGAAGGCTCTTCAACTGTTACACCACTCACCACGGTTCAACAAGGCTTTATTGCTTCAGGGCAAACACCAGCAGAGGCGCAAGCGTCTGTTGCAAAGGCGTTTGGATTTGCGAATAATGTCGATTTAACTCAATATGATCCAATTGATGCTTTAAAAAAAGCCAGTCCAGCTGAAAAAGCTCAAGCAACTGCATTAATAGCGAATGCCGCCAAAATCGCCAATTTTTTAGTAACCGCAAGCGAAACGCTCAAAGGTGCAGGTGGGGACAAAGTGACTGCCGCAAGTGCGGGTGATGCCATTTTAAAATCACTTGTGAATTCAGTAAGCTCAGCAGGTTCAACGGGTGTTATTGATTTAGGTAATGCCGCATTGCTTATCACCGTCCTCACAAACAGTGCCAAAGAAGTCGCCAAAACGGTCACAGGAACCACCGATAATTTTGCTGCCAAAATCACAGCGATGGCGGTTACAGTTGCGAGCGTCATCAAAGATGCGACAGATAATATTACCAATGTTGTCAGCGCAGGTGGTTCAAGTGATACGCTACTCACGGGTATGGGTAATGTGTCTAAATTTACTCAAGAGGGTGCGAGCGCACAGTTGCAAACCATTGCCAAAACACTTGATCCAGCAAATGCGACCGCTATATTAGCGTCAGCTGTGTCCACGCTCACCGGTGATGCGGCTGATAAAAGTATTAGTAAAGGTTCATCGACACCTGATCCCGTTACGCCACCAACACCTGATCCAGTAACGCCACCAACACCTGATCCAGTAACGCCATCAACACCAAATCCCGTTACGCCACCAACACCTCCCGTGCCGTCACCTCCTCCCGTATTCCAAAATACGCTAAGTGCCTTAAATAAAGATACTAGTGGTATTGTTGTCGCGAATAACGCAGTTGGATCAGTTAAATTAATTGCAACTAATGAAGGTCTTTCGGTTTTTGATTTGGCAGCGTTGAAATCAAATAAAAGTTTTGCGGGGACTGTCACCGCATTAAGTATCTATGATACGGCTGGAGTTTTAGCAACAAACGCTTCATTGACAGGTACTTCACTATTTATAACTGAGGTAACTAACGTAACTATTAATGAAACAGGATCGAATACACCTGCAACCCTCGATC
>CAJBJW010000080.1 GCA_903953455.1 uncultured Pseudomonadota bacterium
CACCAATAATCAATGCACTAAACGGCACTTGCGTTAATCGCATTAACAGCTTTCGAACATCCTGCGCGGCAGTACTCTGCCCCACAAAAGCCTCAGGTGAATATTTACGATAACCTTGCTTTGTTTCATCAATGACTCGACGACGCATCGTTGCACTTCGCGCTGCGCTTGCCACAATCAAATCTAAATGATCCAAATCACAAGGTTTTTCTAAAAAATCATACGCACCCAGACGCAACGCTCGAACAGAATCTGGCACATTACCAAAACCGGTTAGAAAAACCCATTCTGCAATACTCGTTTGTTTTTTATTTTTCTCCATGAAATCGAGTGCATTACCATCAGGTAAATTCATATCTGATAAAATAAGCAGTGGCTCAATTTCTTTTGAAATCAAACATTCTTTCGCTTGAGCCAATGTCGCAGACAAAACGACTTCCCAACCTAGCTGCTTATAATGACTAGAAAGCTCCAAGCCAAGTAACTTTTCATCTTCAATAATTAATAACGTGTTAATCATTAATGCAATTCCATGACGTATATATTCGGTAGCATCATACGCACAATCGCGCCTTTATCATTATTTAAAGTGAGTGTTCCGTTATTATTTTTCACAAACCGCTGAACCATGGCTAGCCCAAGCCCTGTTCCACGCTCACGACTCGTTCTAAAGGGTCGAATCCCATAATCCAGCCATTCTTGAGCAAATCCATGCCCGTTGTCACGTACTTGCACCGTTAAAAAATTATCAATAACAAAGCAAGAAATCACAATCTCCCCTGCTTTGCCCTCAAACGCATCAGCAGAATTCAAGAGTAAATTGAGAAGCGATTGACGTAAACCACTTTCCGGTAAATGCACAGGTAAAACATGATCAGTAGTGAATTTTAATTCTAAATTCTTCGGAATTTGATAGCGAACAAGCGTCACTAAGTCTCGAATTAACACGCTCAAATCAAACGTACTCGATTTTTCTGGCGTGTATTTACTCGCCTGCAGCATTTCATTGAGTAGCAAAGCAAGACGCTTTAATTCACTATCAATTAAAGATAAACGCTCTGATTGATTTTCATTTTCTATTTCGCGACGTAAATTATTAAACGCCATTTGAATCCCAGCAAGTGGATTGCGAATTTCATGCGCTAATTCCGCTGAGAATTCACCAATAGCAGCTAATCGCTCAGCGCGTGCAAGTGAATGCTGCTGCTCTAAAAGTGCTTGCGTAGCCAAACGTACTTCATGTTGCAGTGATTGTGCATATTTGAAATTACTCGCTTCAAGCTCTGATAAATGCTTTACCATCAAGTTATAGCTATGAAATACTGGGAGCAGTAAGGGATCGAGATGCTCTATGTTAATTGACGTGTAATTCTCATCAGTTAAACGTTCTAAAAGTTGGCGCAAATCATGAAGTGGATTCAAAATTCGATGCTTTAAAAACCAAATGGTTCCCACGCAAATGGTTGCAAACATAAGTAGCGCAATATAAAGCTCAGATTGTGTATCAAGATTGATATCTTCAAGCATTTGCTCGCGCTGAAGCGTTTCACTATCTAAAATCTCCCCCATCGATTTTAAAACGAGAATCAAACTTTGCTGTTGCTGCGTTTTATTTAAACTCTGACTTTGCGCGAGTAAATTTTGAACAGTTTCCAAATGCTCACGTGTTGATTTAGACAAATAATTTCTATCTGTCATTAATCCATCAATTTCAGCGAGTAAATTGGCCAATAATTTTGAATTAGTTGATGAGTCATTTTTAACATTGCTATTTAAACGTGCAATGACAGCTTGTTGTAAATCAACAGACATATTTTGAATGCGATGTGAATAGTTCACATAGGAAATTGCCGTATCAAAATGATGATGTGTTCGCCAAATCATGCCGCCTAAAATACCCAGCGCAAGCACAAGCAAACCCAAAAATGCGATACCACGCAATCGAGCAAGACGATAAAAAATGGGATTCATGGGGATTTTCCGTGTAAATGACACGAAGATGTGACGCTGTTTTATCTAAATTAATAAGAAAACAGCGTCGCGCAGAAGAAGATTTAGATGTGATCTAAAATGGCTCTTTTTACCGCATCTAAACTGGCGTCAATAGTGACTGGCTTTGCATCAGCACATTGTTGCATAGCAATTTCAGGATCTTTAATGCCGTTACCTGTCAATGTACAAACAATTATACTGCCTTCAGGAATTTTGCCTGTACTAATATCATGAAGCGCACCGGCTAAAGATGCTGCTGACGCGGGTTCACAGAACACGCCCTCAAATTGTGATAGCATTTTCTGTGCAGCTAAAATTTGCTCATCGCTAAATTTATCGAACCAGCCACCTGATTCTTTTTGTGCTGTCCACGCTAAATCCCACGATTGTGGGTGCCCGATACGAATAGCGGTTGCCACTGTTTCAGGGTTATCCACCATCTCACCTAAGGCAAACGGCGCAGCACCTGCCGCTTGATAGCCACACATCACAGGCGTGTTCGCGCAAACTCGACCGGTAAAATATTCTTTATAGCCTTTCCAATAAGCGGTGATATTGCCCGCATTACCCACTGGTAAACAGTGATAATCTGGTGCAAAACCGAGTTCATCTACAATTTCAAATGCCGCAGTCTTTTGACCTTCTAAGCGATAAGGATTAATTGAATTCACAATCGTTACCGGTGCATGTTCGGCAACTTCTTTCACAAGCGCCATACCGCGATCAAAATTGCCGTTGATTTGAATAATTTTCGCGCCATACATTAACGTTTGCGCTAATTTCCCCAACGCAATTTTACCTTCAGGAATCAATACAAATGCTTGAATGCCTGCACGAACAGCATAAGCCGCTGCCGCCGCTGAAGTGTTGCCTGTTGAAGCACAGATAATTGCTTGACTGCCCGCTTCAACGGCTTTCGTCACCGCCATGGTCATACCACGATCTTTGAATGAGCCTGTTGGGTTTAAACCTTCAAATTTGACGTAAATTTTCACGTCTTTGCCGATTAAACGTGGAATATGGTGCAATTCGATGAGCGGCGTATTACCTTCACCTAAACTAATAATCCGTGTTGATTCACTGACAGGCAGGCGTGAGCGGTAGTTTTCAATTAAACCGGTGTAGCGTTTCATTTTTTTTCCTATGAAAAGTTTTAATATATAAATTTTTGGCTGAAGTATTTTAACTGTTTTGTAATTTGTTACTAATTGAAATGCTCAAATTGCATTTCAAAATGAACATCAATTCAAAATATTTTACATTTTTAAGTTCGTTAAACTTAGGTTAGTCATTGACAAACTTGGCCAATTCATCAAGTAATGAATTAAGGTTAATGTGTTCATTTCAAAACTCCTCGCTAATCTTCCAACGACAACAAAACAACGGAAACTTTATACGTCAAATATGCACTAAGGATTTATTAAATCTATCAACAAAAGATGCCATAAGATGTTGAATTAAGTTATACACGATAATTGGAATCATAATTTCAGGATGATCGGCCAATGCAATCGATGCTAATACCAATGCTGTCCCGTTGTTACTCATACCTAATCCAAACATTAAAGACAGTGTATTTTTTCGATTAGCGCGAAAAAATTGTGCTAAATAATAACCCGAACTAAACGTCACTAAACACAACAAACTGGTAATCAAGATGATAGCCAGTAAAAAATCTAAATCAGGATTTAATGCAATTTTTGGCAAAACAACTGCTGCATTCATATAATTTAACAGCAACAACACCAGATAGTTACAAAGTTTCAAACTCACTCTAAACGAATCGACAAATTTCTGAAGCAAGAAATAACGCGTAAAAATTCCCAATAAAGTTGGCAAAACAACCCAAATACCCAAAAATCCAATGGTGGTAACTGATGCAATTTCATGTAAATCTTCCGAATAATCACCTATTGTTAGAAAACCAACTGAATGAAAAATCAACGGCGTGAATAAAGGGCTCAATAACGTCGTAACTAGAACTAAACTCAAGCTTAATGCCAAATTTCCATTGGTATTTTGTGCCCATGCAGTTGATGCGCCTGCAATCGGCATAGCGGCAATAAAAGCTAATCCAACTAAAATCTGCTGAATTTCCTCTGAATTATGCCAAGGCAACATGAAAACACTAATGAACACAATAAAACATAATGGCACTAGCGAATTACCAACTAAGGCGCTGATTAATATTTTTGGATGTTGCAATGTTTGATGAAGTTCTTGAGTATTTACACCAACTCCTGCGTTGAAAAGCAAAATTGCAAGCATCAACAATGGTAAAGAAACAATAAAAGGAGATGATATCGAAAAAAATTGAATATTTGCAATATCAATATCTCGCAAAATCAAACCTAACGCTGGAAACATCATTGCCAGCCCATATGAGCCAATCACTAACCAAATTAACTTGTAATGAATCCATCGTGTCAAACTATCGATTAGTGCAGGTATTTTCATAAAAAATATAATTCTATCCGTTAAATGAGGAAGACACACGAATGCTCATGTGTCTTTATTTTCGTTAACCCAACGTCTCCAATCGAATCCGACTCACTTTACCGCTAACCGTTTCTAACTGTTCAATTTTTGCAATGGCCACATTGAGCTTGTGTTCTTGGGTCACTTGCGTGAGCAAAATAATTGGCACAATCGTTTCATTTTTTGCAGGTGGCTTTTGTAAAATGGCTTCAATGCTAATATCGCAATCCGCTAGAATGCGTGTAACGTCAGCTAAAACACCTGATTTATCTTCTGCATTCAAACGTAAATAATACGCTGTTTCAAAATCACCTGAATCTAAAACGGGAATATCCGCAAGCGCATTCGCTTGAAACGCTAAGTGTGGCACACGATTTTCAGGGTCACTTGTCAACGCACGCACGACATCAATCACGTCAGCCACGACAGCCGAACCCGTAGGCTCTGCGCCAGCACCTGCACCATAATAGAGTGTTGCGCCTACGGCATCGCCTTTGACAAGTACCGCATTCATGACACCATTCACATTGGCAATTAAACGACGCTCTGGTATCAATGTCGGATGCACACGCAATTCAATGCCTTTTGCGGTTTTACGCGCAATCCCTAAACTTTTAATTCGATATCCAAGCTGCTCAGCGTATTCAACATCCGTGCGCGTAATTTGGGTAATGCCCTCGGTGTACACTTTATCGAATTGCAACGGAATGCAAACCGCAATCGACGCTAAAATGGTCAATTTATGTCCTGCATCAATGCCTTCAACGTCAAAAGTAGGATCGGCTTCAGCGTAACCGAGCACTTGTGC
>CAJBJW010000081.1 GCA_903953455.1 uncultured Pseudomonadota bacterium
GTACCTTCATTTGAGCCCGCTTTGCGAGTGGTGAGCGTCACTTTATCTGCAATAATAAACGCAGAATAGAAACCAACACCAAATTGACCAATTAACTCACTGTCTTTGGCTTGCTCGCCGGTCAGGGCTTCAAAAAATTGTTTTGTACCTGATTTTGCGATGGTGCCGATGTGTTCTTGCACTTCTGCGCGTGTCATACCAATACCGTTATCGATAATGGTGACCGTGCGTTTTGCTTCGTCAAATTCTAAGCGGATTTTTAAATCGCTATCGCCTTCATACAAACTTTCGTTTGATAACGCTTCAAAGCGTAATTTATCTGCTGCATCAGAGGCATTTGAAATTAATTCGCGCAAGAAAATTTCTTTATTGCTATAGAGCGAATGAATCATTAAATGCAATAAATGTTTAACTTCTGTTTGAAAGCCTAAGGTTTCTTTGTGTGCTGCTGTTGTCACTGTTTTTTCCTTGAATAAAAAATGAACAATAAAAATGAATTGCTACAGATTTATGGGCAGGTTTCATTTTTTCAAGGAAAAAATTGAATATTAATTTTTTTCGAGGCATTTTTACACGCTCCCACGCCAAGCATAGGAACGTGTTGAGAGAATTTAACGACTGTTGACAATATCCGAAATAAGCGTCGCGCCACGGTAAATCAATCCCGTGTAAAGCTGAACTAAACTGGCACCTGCTTCAAATTTTTCCTGTGCATCATTGGCACTCAAAATTCCGCCAACGGCGATAATGGGAATTTGACCGTTTAATGCTTGTGCAAGCTGGCGCACAATTTCCGTAGACATGTCTTTGAGTGGTGCACCGCTAAGGCCACCCATTTCATGGGCATTGACATGTTTTCCAACCACAGGGCGTGAAATAGTGGTATTGCTCGCAATCACGCCGTCGATTGAAAACTCAAGCAACAGATTAGCGATATGTTTGACTTCACTCTGTGTTAAATCAGGTGCGATTTTTAATACCAACGGAACATAACGTCCGTGCTCGACTTGCAGTTTTAACTGTTCTTCTTTAACGGATGAAATTAAATGGCGCAAATCATCGCCTTGCTGGAGTTGACGCAAATTTTTCGTGTTAGGAGACGAAATATTGAGGGTGATGTAACTTGCTACGCTATAAGCTTTGCGTAAACAAATTAAATAATCATCCAGCGCATTTTCAATCGGCGTGTCGGCATTTTTGCCAATGTTAACCCCTAAAATTCCTGCATAATGACTTTTTTCAACTTGTCGAAGAAAATAATCGATGCCTTTATTGTTAAATCCCATGCGGTTAATAATCGCTTCATGTTCGACTAAGCGAAATAAACGAGGTTTAGGATTACCGTCCTGTGGGCGAGGCGTGAGCGTGCCTATTTCTAAAAAGCCAAAGCCTAATGCGGCAAAACCGTCTAAACAATCGCCATTTTTATCGAGTCCCGCCGCTAATCCCACAGGGTTTTTAAAGGTTAAACCCATAATGTGAACAGGTTTATCAGCAATTTTAGGATGTAGCGCGTTGACCGCACCTTGCGCAGCGCTTAATGTTTTAAGTGTTAAATCATGAGCCGTTTCGGGATCAACAGAAAAGAGTAAGGGGCGAATTAAAGAATACGGGTTCATAGCGTGTTTTTAGGTAAATGTTTAAAGAATTGATAGGCTTGTGGATCAATCACAGTCGGACGATTTAATACAATATCAGCGAGTAATTGTGCAGACGCGGGCGCCATGGTTAAGCCGTTTCTGAAATGTCCAGCATTAATGCTTAAGTTGGTAATTTCTGGATGAAAGCCAATATAGGGGACGCCGTCTTCTGTTGCAGGGCGAAGTCCAGCCCAATGTTTAATCATTGGCGCGTCTTTTAATGACGGTAGCAAGTTTGTTGCAAAGTGATAGATTTCTTCATGCGCTTCAACGGTCACTTCCTTATGAAAAACATGGTATTCCACCGTGCTGCCGGCAAGAATTTTACCGTCACGTCTTGGGATTAGATAATGATCACCGTGCAACACAATATTTTTTAATGTATTAGCAGGGGCATCGAATAACAGCATTTGGCCTTTTGCTGGAAAAATTTCGGGCGCATCGACAACGCCTATGAGGACTTGTTGAAAAATAGAGCGCGTCCATGCGCCAGCGGTTAGAACAACTTGATGTAGTGGAAATCTACCGTGATTTGTGTGGATATCGTGCAGTTTTTGCTGCTCGAGTGTGAAATGGGTAATCTCACAATGCTCAACAAGATGAAGACCTTTTGCCAGTACATCGTGTTTTAAAGCTTCGAGCAAGCGTGGATTGCGAATTTGTGCAATGTCAGGCAATAAAATAGGTGCCTGTGGATCGACATTTAATCCAGAAAAACAATCATCCTCGGGTTTTTGCATGCGAACATGATGCTTTTCACCCCATTGATGTGCAAGGCTGACTTCTTCGGGTGAATTTTGTGTAATGAGTAAACCACTTTGCGTCCACTCTGGATCAATTCCCGTATCCGCGTGCAATTGCGCGGCAAGTGTAGGATATGTTTTTAGACTTTCAATAACCAAATCGCTAATGGCAGGTGCTTGTCGCCATGGATAAAGAGGGAGCAAAATTCCACCTCCCGCCCATGATGATTCATGACCGCATTCATTTTTTTCAAGTAATGTCACACTTGCGCCAGCATGGAGAAACTCTCGTGCACTGAGAAGTCCCATCACGCCGCCGCCAATAATCGTAATATCTGAATTTTGCATTATGTTGATTTTACCTATAAATAATAAAAATAGTTTTATTGCGTTTTGGTAAATAACGCCATAGATTCAACGTGTCCAGTGTGCGGGAACATATCCATCACGCCTGCGGTGACGAGTGTGTAGCCAAGTTCATTGACTAAGATACCCGCGTCACGCGCTAACGTGGATGGATTACAGGATACATAAACAATGGTATCTGGCTGCCAGCGTTTGAAGTGATGCAAAATCTCAGACGCGCCAGCGCGAGAGGGGTCGAGCATAATTTTATTATAATGCGCATTTGCCCAAGGCATTTGGCTAATATCTTGCGTTAAATCGGCGGCAAAGAATTCGACATTTTCAATGTTATTATGACGAGCGTTTTCTTTTGCGTGATTCACAAGCGGTAAATCGCCTTCAATACCGACAACATGACCGGCATATTTGGCAAGAGGAAGTGTGAAATTACCTAAGCCACAGAACAAGTCCAGTACATTATCTTCTTTGGTGAGCTCCATAATATTTAAAACGCGGTTAATCATTTGTCGATTAATGCCGTAATTCACCTGTGTAAACATCGCAGGACGGAATTTAAATTCAA
>CAJBJW010000082.1 GCA_903953455.1 uncultured Pseudomonadota bacterium
ACTCAAAAAAGTAAATCCTAGTTGAAATCCTAAGCGTTTAAAAAAAACCGCTGTTCATTCGAGCATTGGTTTAAATTGCGTTGGGTACATTCTAATGATTTCAAACGCTAAAAACCTATCATTGTACACTTTTCAAATTTGTCATATTCAAAATTACCTTAAAATATTTACAAGATAATTTAATCATTTAGATTATTTTTTTCCGTTGATTAAATAGTTTTATTTCTACAATCTCCCCCATTTCATTCAATTGACACACTTGGTGTTTAAAATAGGATTACATAATATACAGATAATTTAGAGGCATTTAAGATGATTGATGCTAAACGTATCCTTCAAGAAACATATCCTGATTTTAAATTCAATAAAGACAATAAATGGGTCATAAATGGGTTGAAAAAGTTAATTCATGAAGATGATTTAAATGAGTTTCTTTTTAAAAATCAGCATTTACGTGGTTTTGCATTTCTTGATAAATTATTGACTTATTTCAAATTTACTTATCAGGTTGATAATGACTCTTATTTGAACATTCCTGCTCAAGGTCGATTGTTAATTGTTGCAAATCATCCCATTGGCACGTTAGACGGTTTAGCATTGGTTAAATTGATACGCTCAGTTCGCCCTGATGTGCGTGTTGTTGTGAATCGCGTCTTAATCAATATGAAACCACTGGAGTCAATATTTTTTCCTGTGAATATACTTTCGTCTGACAAAAAGGAATTGAAAGACACTTATAAAACCATGATTGATTCGCTTGAGAAAGAAGAAGCCATTATCATTTTTCCTGCAGGTGAAGTATCGCGCATAACGCCTAAAGGGGTGCGTGATGGTGAGTGGCAAAGTGGTTTTATAAAATTAGCAAAAAAAACAAAGTCCCCCATCTTGCCAATTCATATCAAAGCCAAAAACTCAGCATTTTTCTACGGCATATCAACCATTTATAAACCGCTTGCTACCATGCTGCTGGTTAATGAAATGTTTAATAAGCGCAATCAAACCATCAAATTCCAGGTAGGCAGCGTTGTTCCTTACTGTGAAATTTCAGAATCAGACGAAACGAATAAACAATTATGCAAACGGTTTCGCAAACACGTTTTAAATTTAGGTAAAAAAAATAAAATCCCTTTGTTTAATACCGTTGAAACGGTTATTCATCCTGTTGATGTTAAAGCAGTAAAAAAAGCACTTTATCAGTCTCATTTACTGGGTGAAACGCGAGATGGAAAGAAAATATTTCTTTATGAGTTTCAAGATGATTGCCCTGTGATGCGAGAAATTGCAAGACTGCGTGAACTCACGTTTAGGACCGTTGAAGAAGGCACGGGGTTATCGCTGGATATGGATAGATTCGATGTCTATTACCGTCAAATTGTACTGTGGGATGAT
The DNA here is from genome assembly GCA_903953455.1 of uncultured Pseudomonadota bacterium. GTDB lineage: Bacteria > Pseudomonadota > Gammaproteobacteria > Methylococcales > Methylomonadaceae > UBA10906. The sequence continues at coordinate 1,390 of CAJBJW010000082.1, forward strand.
AACGATTTAGAAATTGTCGGTGCATATCGTCTTGGTGAAGGTAATAAAATTATGCAGACTCATGGGGTTGAAGGCTTTTACACGAACACCTTGTTTGAATTGCAAGGTGATTTTGTCGATTTGCTACCTAATAGTATTGAATTAGGGCGTAGTTTTGTTCAACCACGTTATTGGGGACAACACAGTCTTGATTATTTATGGTACGGAATTGGTGCCTATTTGCGTGAACGCCCTGACATTAAATATCTTTTTGGTCCCGTAAGTATTAGTAATGCTTATCCAGATCCAGCAAAAGATCTCATTATCCGTTTTTATCAGCAGCAATTTGGTCAAAACTCTCCTCATGCAAAGGCACGAACACCTTATGTGGTCTCGGATGAGCGTGGATTTGGCTTAAATGACTTTACCCATGATTATTCAAGTAGTTACAAAATTCTAAATAGTGAACTTAAAAAGTTGGGCGTTAAAGTGCCAACGCTTTATAAACAATATTCTGAATTGTGTATTGAAGGGGGATGTCACTTTATTGATTTTAATGTCGATGCCGATTTCAACGACTGTATTGACGGGTTAATCATGGTTGAAATTGACAAAATCACGCCAAAGAAAAAGCAACGTTATATTGAAAAATTACTTGCTTAAATGAAAGTCCCTTTTTTTCCCGAATTAATAGAACTTGAAGCGATCATTGAAAAATTAGGTGATAGGGCACACGTTGAAATTATTGATTACATTGAATATGAAAATTACCAGTTTCCCATTCATTGCATCACTCTCGGATCTGAGCAAAAAAATGTTCCTGTTATTATGTATTTTGGTGGTGTACACGGATTAGAAAAAATTGGTACGGAAATACTGATTTCTTATTTGCATACTATCGCTGAATTACTAGAGTGGGATAGAGGACTTGCTGACCGATTAAAGCATTCTCGTATGGTATTTGTCCCTATAGTTAATCCTGTGGGCGTTTTTCGTGGTTCACGTTGTAATCCAAATGGCGTGGACTTAATGCGTAATGCCCCAATTGACGGTATTGGTCGAGTAAAACTATACAGTGGGCATCGAATTAGTCCCCATTTGCCTTGGTATCGTGGTAATCATACCCAAATGGAACAAGAGGCATTAGCGTTATGCCAGGTAGTGCAAAAACAATTTGAGCAGTCATCGTTAATTATTGCAGTTGATTTACATTCAGGTTTTGGTATTCAAGACAGATTGTGGTTTCCGTATGCCTCCACTAAAAAACCGTTTCATTCGTTACCTGAAATTTATGCGTTAAAAGCATTGCTTGATAAATGTTATCCCAATCATTTTTATAAATTTGAACCGACGAGTGAAGAGTATGTCATTCATGGTGATTTATGGGATTACTTATATGATGATTTTTTAGCGAAAAAAACGAATGAACAAGCACTGTTTATTCCATTGACATTAGAAATGGGGTCGTGGCTTTGGTTACGAAAAAATCCAATGCATTTGTTTTTGCGTCATGGCTTATTTCATCCTGTGCTGCCGCATCGGCAACAACGTATTATGCGAAGACATTTAATTTTATTTGATTTTCTGTATCGTGCGACGTTGTATTCACAAAAATGGGTCAATTTACCACCTGAAGAGCGACAAGATTTTGAACAACAGGCCTTGAGATTTTGGTATGAATAACGTTGGGCAAAATTGGTTATTGTTGCGCGGATTAGCCAGAGAATCAGGGCACTGGGGTGATTTTGTCAATCAATTACAAGTCGCCTTTCCTAAAGCAACAATTAACACGCTCGATTTAGCAGGTACTGGGCAATTTCATCATCAAAAAAGCCCAAACACCATTAAAGAAATAGTCAAGCTTGCTCGTGAACATGCACTGCAATTGGGTTATTTAAATCAACCACTAACCATTTTAGCGTTGTCGTTAGGTGGCATGGTGGCGTGGGAATGGATGCAAAAATACCCGCAGGATATTTGCGCTAGTGCTTTAGTGAATACGAGTCTCGCAAGTTTAAGTCCATTTTATCAACGATTACGTTGGCAAAATTACGGACAGATAATTCAGATTTTACGCTCAAATGACATATTGGCGCGAGAAAAGTCGATTGTTCGATTAGTGAGTAACCTAAATGATGAGGCTTTAGTCACAACGGCCGAGAAATGGATGGCAATTTATAAGCAACGCCCTATCAGTTTTGGGACGAGTTTTCGGCAAATTATGGCAGCAGCAAAGTACAAACCGAATAATCGAGTTATTGAAAAGCCTGTTTTATTACTCAATAGTTTAGGTGATAAATTAGTTTCACCTAGTTGCAGTGCAGCAATACAAAAAGAATTTAGTTTGTTACTTGAGGTTCATTCAACAGCAGGTCACGATCTACCGTTAGATGCCCCTGATTGGATGATTGAAAAATTGATTTTATTTACGGCGTTAGAGCGTGAATAAACATAGTCAACATTAGATAAAATTTTTTTATGCGGGATGTTATTTTATGCAAAATGATGCTTTAGCTGAAAGAGTGATAGTCGAATCATTTCAAATTTTGAGTCAAGTGGATATTCCGCTCAACAAAATTACAATACCAATAAAATCCGCGGAACTTCTTATTGCTCGTGAAAAATGTGAGAGGCCATTAACTAGAATTCATAAACAAATTGAAATAATGATTTCAAATGGAAAATTGATTGTGTTGAATGAGTCAGTATCTTATTGGAAACTATCAGTTAATGATGGCACGGCTTAGATCATAATATAACAAAAATGGATGATTTAGAGATGGAGGTAAGCGCCCGTCATGACCCCATTCCAAGACAAATGAATTTAGTGATTCAATTTCTGTAGAGCGTCGACGGAAATAGGCAGGAGTTCATCGATGCGACTATCAGGCCAAGTGGGTATTTTTTCGAGTGTCTCATTGAGTCCATTGAGTTTTGCAACCGTTTTGAACTCTATGACTAGATGGATTTATCAGAAGCTTACGGTATAAATGAAAAAAGCCCTTATTGAGGGACTTCTTTTTATGATCCAAAATAACTAAATTACTTTTGAGCTAACCATAATGATAGTGAGGCGATTGAAAATAAAACACATACAGACTGTATATCACCTCATACTCAAGAAAATTTATTGAAAAATCGTTACATCTTGAGTTTTTTGCGGTGGTGGTTCATTTCCAATATTCAGACGAGATTCCCCATTTAAATTTCGCACCGACTCACCAGACGCTCGATCAAACACCTGCTCTTCAACTTGTCTAAATACATCTTGACCTAAAGTTTTAGATACTTGCGAGACTACCGCTGAACGATTAGGTGTCGCATAAGTTCCTGGTGTTAATATTTTAGTATCTTGACCTTCACCAGTAGCTGTAAAACTTGCTTTAACCTCATAGGTTTTCGTATTAATTAAACTAAATTCAGCCGTCAATGCCAGATTTAACATAAAATTAGTCATACTGTCATTCACTTGATAACTGCTGTTATTAAAACTTATATCACTTAATCTACCAAACAACACATAATCAGCGTGGGGAAAGTCACCCTTTTTTATTCGCGCAATAATGTCGTAAACACCTTCATGTCTTGCCATCGGAAATGGTTTTGCTTGAACTACTGTAAATTGACGAGAATTAATCAATGCACCCCGAATATCGCCAGTAAACTTTTTCAATTCCCCATATTCCACATATGAAAAATTATGTTCGTATTCGTGGTAATCGGTTTTGCTACTCGCACTCTCCGTGCTAAATCTGTGCGATTCAGAACCTGAGAGTTTACTCGTGTTGTGGTAATCCACTTCATGAATGTACTCTTGAAGCGTTTGTGAATAAGCTAAATCAGTAACAGCAATTGATTTTGCCATGACTGGACTCACAAAAATTAATCCAGTGAAAAAAACGATGATAACTTTCATTTTATACGCCTAAAATGTAGAACGTTCAGAGGTTTTACGAATTTCTTTTTCTTCAGTCCATACAATTTCACTAGAATCTAAATCCTCAAGGGTTAGATTCAGAATATAATCAATATTTTTAACATCTTCGGCACGTTTTACAATCGATGTAATTTCACCATAAAGTGAGTATTTAGCGCCTTCAGCATGGCCCATTTTGACGCTTTTTGACGCACTATATCGGCCAGATTGCCCTTGTCTTTGCAATTCAGTTAATGCGTGTTTTTCATCCGCCTTATCTCCCATAAACCTGACAACTTGTGATTTTGACAGTTGGGTTCTAATTTTTAATGCAATGGCTCTGGTATCAATATGCTCACTTGTTTTATTTTTAATATCAGCAATAGTGATTGTTGATTTTTGCTTGCTACTAGCTATTAATGGACTTGTCAGAAGTGATGTCGTCATGGTTTCAGCCATCATTTGAAAGTCTGTTAAACCAATTTCATTGGTCAACGTCTCAGCCGCTTTTGTATCTCCATACGCTACATTTCCTGCAGAAAACGCTGGTCTATTTGACGCACAGCCTGTAACGCCAAGCATTGCTGTTAACGCAATCGACAAGCTTAAAATAGTGATGTTATTTGTAATCATAGAATTGATCCTTAGTAGTTGCTTTTAAGTTCAAGTTTGAAATCCACAGCATATTGAGAAGTTGCAATTCCTTTAATATGTTGCGCTTGTGACGGACTAAAATTTAAAACTTTCCAATTTTCTTCGCTTCCAACGCTCATTCCATTTCGATCTCGCCACTGAAAACGGTATTGAATTGAATCACTGGGGGCTTTTGTTGAAAACAAAGGCTGAACAGCAGAACCAACCACTAAAACGGGAAGTGTTGTAAACCAAGGCGCCACTTTCAAAATTGAATCTACATCATCGTTGTGAATAATATCCGCTTCCACAACTAAAAAATTATTCACTGGAACCATACGTAAATCATAAATGTTCATCGTTGGTAATTCATCTAAAAAAATTATTTTAGACGCCATTGAATTAGGTGCAGGAGGAATTGGTCCTTTCGATGCACACCCGACAAGCAAAAAAGGCATTATTGCAATATAACACGTTTTTATAAAAATATTTTTATTCATATTTTAGCTCCTTCAAAATTTTAAAAAAATCATGTTATAAACCTGCTTGCAAATTATAAATGGAATTTCCAATTAAACGAATTGGAATCACAACGTATTTTCCCGAAATAGTTACCATCACTTCTTTGACGCCTTGGGAAGTTTGAATTTTAATTGTCGATTGACCTTCAGGCAACTTCACTCGTGCAACTGTAATTTCAGCAGGCAATAATCCCCATATACGCTCATCGGCTTGCTCAGTAGCCACATTCAGCGCATTCACCACTAAACCAGCCAGTAAATTTTGTCTATAGGCTTCTGCTTGTGACGCGCCTTTAACCGCCGCGCGAATGGCTCCACGAACCATAAGTGAGGGCATATTATCTTTTAACGCACGACGAGATAAATTTTCAATACTTGTAATAGTGGTTAATTGCTCAATTGAATTATTTGGGAACATAAGCGATACCGCTTTGTTTTCTGAAATTGGATTGGACTCTATTATAGGGAATGAAATCGGCACAATTCCAGCATAAGGAATTGGTAACGGGATCATGATTGATTTTTTAAATGGTGCAACACCTGTTTCCACAACAAACAACACATCACTTTCGTTTGGTTTTGTTATTAATGGCGTTACTACAACAGGAGCAACA
>CAJBJW010000083.1 GCA_903953455.1 uncultured Pseudomonadota bacterium
AAAATACGCACAGGGTCCTCTGCAAAGGCGGGGGAAACATGGCGAAAAATACGTTTTTCCAAATCAGCAACGCCGCCGTAAGGATCAATAATGTCACCTTTTTCTGACATAGCAATGGCATTAATCGTTAAATCACGTCGCAGCAAATCTTGCTTGAGCGTGACATCAGGCGCGGCATAAATACTAAATCCTTTATAGCCTTTTGCCGTTTTACGCTCTGTTCGCGCCAGTGCATATTCTTCTTTGGTTTTTGGATGCAAAAATACGGGGAAATCTTTGCCCACAGCTTGAAAGCCAAGTGCCTGCATAGACTCGGGCGTTTGACCTAAAACGACCCAGTCACGTTCGGTGACAGTTTGGTTTAATAATTTATCGCGGACAGCGCCGCCAACCAGATAAGTTTCCATGGCATGTCGATATTCTAAAATAAAAAAAGTAAATAATTTAAATCTCTATTTTACACGCTCTAGCATTTCCTGTTTAATCACCAGTATTAAACGAGAAAACAAAATTCAAGAAAACGTTTTTTTTGCCGCTAAACTACTCACTAATTATAGGAGTTTGCCCAATGAATCATCATAATTTTAAACCTGTTTTACTGACTGCATTTTTGAGTGCATTGCTTTCTGCGTGTTCAAGTCACGCACCAACTGCGCATGCTAACGAATTTGATTATGTTCCACATAAAATATTGAGTGCAACGGGGTATGGTACGGCTGAAAAAAGCGACCATTATTCACGTCCTCAAATTAAACTCATGGCGATGCGCTCGTCAAAATTAGATGCTTATCGTAGCTTATCTGAGCAAGTTTACGGTGTTCATTTAACGGGCGTGACGACCGTTGAAAACATGATTATTACCCACGATAGTTATCGCTCTTATGTTGATGCGTATTTACGTGGCGCAAAAATTGTTCGTACAGTTGCAATCAATAAAGATAAATTTGCTGGTGACGATACCTTTGAAACAGTTGTTGAACTTGAATTAACACCGCGTTTTTATGAATGTATGAATGGTTCACCTGTTGTTGTAACGCAGTGTATGCAGCATCCACAACCACCTGTTGCTGAGCCTGAATTATTAACGCCATTTTCAAATGTAGCGCCAACAATTCAACCAACGAGCGCAACACTTGTGGCAAGTTCAGCGATTTCAACACCAGCGCATTGCAATAGTATGGATTGCTATGATTATCCGCTTACGTCAGGTTTTGACCGTCCAAATATCACGGAATAAGTTATGACTACGCTCTTGTTTAGGCTTGCATCTATAAGTGCACTTGTTGGCGTCGTGTCTTGCGCAACAACGCCTCCACCCGCGCCACCTGCTCCCAAAAATGTGGTTGCAACCGTAGAAGGGCAAGCCACCGTGCAAAATGGAGCCGTCTTGCTGGCAAAAAAACAAGCCTTGCAAGATGCGGTTCGCGTGGCTTCTCAGCAATCGGCTGTGGCTGTGCAGAGTCAGTCTTCGGTGGGGCGTGATAACCGATTACTTGAAAGCATGACTATGCGTACTGCGGCGGCGGTAAGTAATACAAAAATTTTGCGTGAATGGCAATCGGACGGTATTTATCATGTGAAAGCGATGGTGGAGCTTTCATCGACTGGAATGTGTCAACCAAATTATCGCAAACGCATTATTGCAACCGCGTTTCCGCGTGTTGCACAAGAGCAGCTAAGTGATTATGAAAGTAATGACTTAGATAATGGTATTCCCCGCGAAATCAATAATCTGCTGATGGAATCCAATCAGTTCATTGGCATTAATTTAACAAATTTAGCGCTTTATCCACGTCCTGATTTAGCCCCTGATTTGCAGGAGCGCAATGAATACGAACTGTCTAAAGTGGTTAAAATGGCCAATAAGTCTGGTGCACAGTTTGTTTTATCGGGTGTGCTGCGTGATATGGAAATTGCGTCTGATGAATATATGCAAGGCAGTGGCGTTGAGGGTTTATTTAATAGCTGGAAACGACATATCACAGGCAGTCGCAATATTGGTATTGACATTTATGTTCACGATGGGATGACGGGCGCTTTATTGTTTCAAAAACGTTACGTCGATAAATCAACTGGCGACGTCTTTATTCCAGCCAGTTATACCGTGGGAAGTGAGGGTTTTCGCTCAACGCCAACTGGTCAGAAAATCACCGAAATTATTCATGATGCAAGCGCTGATATAGCCCAAGCGTTAAGCTGTTACCCTTTCTCAACGCGTATTGCTGATATTAAAGGTGATAAAATTTATATTGATGCAGGCGCACAAGAAAAACTTAATGTAGGTGATCAACTTATCGTGTATGCCACTGCAGGAGAAGGTATTCAGATTGATGGCAGTAACAGCCTAGCATTAAACAAGCAGCCTTTAAATGTACTGACCATTCAATCAGTCACGCCACGTTATGCAATTGGTACCATGGAAGGTGTGGTCAAAAAACCAACGATCAAAATTGGTGATTGGGTGCGTTCACAATAATTGCTCTATTGTGAAAATCATTTTAAACTCGTTATATGTACTGCCGCTTTTAGCGGCAGTTTTGTTTCACTCGATAAAAAATGACTATGACCAAATCAATGCAATTTTGGGGAATTGTGCCGGCAGCTGGCGTCGGTAAACGCATGAATGCAAATTGCCCAAAACAATATCTCACCCTGTTAACTGAAAACACAGCGCATTTAACAGGTGACTATACCGTTATTGAACACACATTAAGCCGTTTAATTGAGGCGGGCATTTTTGAAAAAATTGTCGTTGCCATTTCAACCGATGATGCGTATTGGCCCGATTTATCCATTTCAACACATAATAAAATTCTTCGCGCACAAGGCGGAAAAGAACGTGCTGATTCGGTTTTGAATGCGTTACATGCGCTTGACGGTTTCGCTCGTGCCGATGATTGGGTGCTTGTACATGACGCCGCGCGTCCTTGCATTACAAAAGAAGATATTCACGTGTTAATTTCAACGCTACGCGACGATGACGTAGGCGGCATTTTAGCGCTTTCTTCACACGATACGTTAAAAGAAGTGCATGGCAATCACATTACGAGTACCCTTGATCGTAACCTTATTTGGCGGGCATTAACGCCACAAATGTTTCGTTATGGGTTACTAAAACAATCGCTAGAAGCCACACAAGGCAATGACACCGTAACAGACGAGGCGAGCGCACTGGAAATGCAAGGTTTTACGCCAAAGATTGTTGAAGGGCGTAGCGATAATATCAAAATTACTCGCCCCGAAGATTTAGCCCTCGCACAATTTTATTTATCAAAGCAACATTCAACCACGCCCAATCCTTGAGAAAAATGGTAAAATTCCGCCCATCGCCCTTTTAGGAAAACAGAAAAACGATCATGCAAAATAAAACAATAACGCAACTCGCTCAAGGCCTGCGTGCCAAAGAATTTTCCAGTGTTGAACTCACACAGCATTTTTTAAATCGTATTGAAAAGCATGCAGATTTAAATGCTTATATTACGGTCACTGCCGAGCAAGCCTTGAAAGCTGCGCAACTCGCTGATGCGCGAATTGCAAGCGGAAACGCTGAGTTATTAACAGGCATTCCGATGGCGCATAAAGATATTTTTTGTACACAAGATGTCAAAACCACTTGTGGCTCAAAAATGCTCGATAATTTTATTGCGCCCTACAATGCGACCGTCGTTGAAAAGTTGAATGCGGCTGGCGCAGTGAATTTGGGTAAGCTCAATATGGATGAATTTGCGATGGGTTCGTCAAATGAAACGA
>CAJBJW010000084.1 GCA_903953455.1 uncultured Pseudomonadota bacterium
GGCAGATCCAGCAAATACTCTAATGCCACGAGTAGTGTATTTTCACCACGCTGTTCTTGATCGGTCAAACTGTAGGGAATGGCACGTTTATCGCCTTCGCCAAATTGTCCAAATACGGCATGAATATGCGGTGCGTATTGATTAATATCGGGCACCATGACAATCACTTCACGCGGTTTTAAACGCGTTTCACCTTCGGCTAAGGGGGCATTAAAGCGATGTAATAGTTGATCGTGAAGAATTTCAATTTCACGTTGTGGACTGTGTGCAATATGAAAAACCAGTGAGCTATCCTGCTCAATTAACACAGGCTTTTCAGGCAAAGGCTCTAAATCTAAAATAGATTGCTGCAAACGATGAAGCAGTGACGCTGAGGTATGAGGCGATGCGTAATCATCGAAAAAATCAATTTTATCGTTTGGCCAATTCCAATGTTTATAGTGATTGGTTGAATCAAATTGATCGAGCAGTCGCACATAGTCACGACCTTGTTTTCCCCAAGCGGCCAGAAGCGGATTGGCGTGGAGATGCAAATCCGCATCGTCGATTTGCGCAGACATCCCTGTTTTATACGATTGACGACGTTGCTGTGCTTTGAGTAAGTCTTTATCTTCGATAATATCCGCCCAATAATGCTGGCACGGATTGGTGACAAAGAGAATGATCTGACAGAATTTGCCTATTTTCGCCAACACTTCAAGATGTTGCTGTGGGAGAGTGGGCAAACCAAATAAAATAATGCGTGAAGGTAAACCCACAGGTGCTTGCGTGATACCGTCAATTTGCGCCATGAACTGATCGTGGACAAACGAGCGACTAGCAAACTCTGAATCACTACCCACGTCCGCTAAAATTTCCCGCCACAAATTCACTTGCCAATGATGCTCAGCGAGCAATTCGTGAGGTTTACCGTGTCCATCGTTAATGCGATAGTGGCCTTTTTCCCAATCGGTGAGCCAATCGGCTCGATACACTTGATATTGATCGAAAAGCTCGGCTAATTTCTCAGCTAATTGATAGCGTTTGCGCCCTTGCTCATCGCCTTTTAAAAAATGCCCGAGAATCTCAAAACCTTGACCTTCTTTTTTAATAATTATAGGCAATAGACGATAAAGTCGCCACAAAAGTGGTGTGCGGGCAAGTGGTTGTTCTTTTGGAATTTTCTGGCCAAGAACTGCGCGATAAATGCGCCAAATAAACAGTGATGGCAATTGAATTTCAAGTCCTGCTGCGATACCCAGTGAATCATTTTTGGCAAGGTGCTGCTTTAACCATTGCCCAACGCCATTGTTGTAGACCAAAAATACATCATTCTCTAAAGGCGCAAGAGGATAGTTTTTGAGCCAATGCTCAAGCACATTCACTAAGGTTTCGAGCTTATTGCCATGAATAATAGCAATGCCACTGTCAAGCTGGGACATAATTCACCGTTTTAGGTTTATGGAGTTTTTTTTGTATCAGGAATGATCATTTACAAGTTATGCAACGATTCGAAATAAAGTCTTGTCCCAATTAAGCTCAACAAGACAAGTGTGCTAAACAAAGCAAAATGATGACATTTAACGCGAGGTTTTGATAAGGCAAGATGATGATCGTTAATCATTAAATTGAATCAGCAAAATTTTTGAAAATAGAAAACTATTATTCGAGTGCTATATCTCTCTTTTGACATTCATTTTACTTAATAAATTTTGATTAGAATTATGGTGTAGGCATTTGTTTATGAAGGGCGATTCGTCATTGACCATGCCCGATGAATAAACGCCGGATCTTTTGCAGTCTGCGTGCAGAGAAATTTTGCATCGGGATATATGCCAACACGCCCTAAATCAAGTCTATCCGCATCCCAGCAAGTTCGCACGGTAATATCAGCTTCGGTAAATCCATTACTGTGCAGAGCGAGTGCCTCGCAAAGTAACTCAAATCCGTCATCATCTAAATCAAAAAACTCTCCGCGCAAATCGTATGCAAACGCAACCGCACGTTCGCCATGTGCTGAGTCGTTCTTATCCGATCCGCGTAGCGGGTGATGCAGGGGTGCGCGTTGGGAATCATGCAATATTGAAAACAACCTCACCACATCGAGGCGAGCATTTTCTTTCTTTGCTATTTTCAAACCAAAATACTGGACGCGTGACCAATGTGGAATACCATGTACGCCATACAAATCTAAACGAAACTGATGACGTATATAATCAAGAAGTTTTCGATTCAATTGATTTCACTCTACTAAGTAAAAAGATAATTCAGTTTATCAAATTATGCCAGTTACCTCAGCATATTGCACGATCATCAAAACTTAAGTAGTTTACGAAATTAATAACTGCCATTTAAAGCACTGAAATTAATGAAATTTTATTTTTAACCTGTGAATTGCGTCACGGTTTTGTCCCTTTAGTTTTTTAAAATTTTATAAAACAAGAGCACCAAGCACATACCATACGGATGGGTTATTTTATAATCATTAATCCATTAAAAATACAAAATAAAAAACTCAAGCCGATAATACGTACGTCACTATTCAAAAGACATACGGGATGATGATCTCATTTATTATTGGACACGTGATGAATGTAGTTGCTGCAAAAAAAATAGTAGCCGTATCGACTACTGTTAGCGTGAAGACGGAAACTCCAAATCTCCGTTCGATTGATAAGCACGTTTAGCATTTAGCGATATGTTTGAAAAGATAGCCTTGTTTTTCATGTGAACAGGGCTATTTTTACATCATGATTGCTCTAAAACAAAAAAGCCCTCACTGCTAGTAAAACAGTGCGAGCTTTTTTTGTAAAAACACTATAAAACACTTACTCGACTACAGTATCTATCAATTCACTCATTGGTTCAATACGTCAAATAACTTATATATAAGCGAAAGGGGGTTCTGATAGAAATTCAACTCGCACTATTCGAATCGAAATATTCAATTTAATGGGAATAATAATCTGAATGCAGTACCTTGATTGGGCTCTGAGGTTTTTGATTCTACAACAATATGTCCATCCACATCATGAACTATACCACCAACCGTCGAAAGACCGAGTCCTGTACCCTCACCGACTTCTTTTGTTGTAAAAAAAGGATCGAAAATATTCTTCACCACATTTTCATCAATACCTGAACCATTATCAGACACTCGCAATTCAATAAACTGTCCTTGGAGACTTTTCATGCATACATTACAAACTAGCTCATGTATTGTGATTTTATGTAGCCTCAGCGTAATTATTCCACCACGCTCTTTCATTGCATCCCTTGAATTAACCAGCAAATTAGTGATAATTTGATGTAAATCAGTGGCATCAATTTGAATGACTAAATGGCTGTCCAAATCTGTAATAATTTGAACAGAATTCGTTAACCCTGGACGCACCATAGCCAGTACTTCATCAATCACCTTATGAGTCTGTTTTATTTCTATTGTTTTTTTGGTTGGATTTTGACGTGAATATGTCATCATTTTTTTAATCAAATCGGCCGCACGTTGACCTGCAATATCGACTTGTTGCACATTGAATAACATTTCTTGCTTTAAATCTTCATCTTTACAATCTTCACATGCGTATTGA
>CAJBJW010000085.1 GCA_903953455.1 uncultured Pseudomonadota bacterium
ATCTAACAAAATACATCAAAATTATTTTTAATATATTTATCATTATTAGATTAGAAATTTTTGTGTTAAGTAAGGGTATAATACAATTCCTTTCTAAATTCATCACTAAATATTTATGAAAATGTATTATTTAAAAAAAACAGTTTTATCAATTTCATTTTTAATTTTGACCACATCTTCTCTACCAGTTTTTTCACACGCAATTATGGTGAAATCTCAACCTGAAGAAAATGCGACATTAAACAGTTCTCCGAAACAAATTGATGTTTGGTTTAATGATAAAGTTGGAAATGAATACAAAGCACTTGCAGTGATTGATAGTGCAGGTAATCGCGTTGATAACAAAGATGTCCAACAAGAATTACTGGATGCTTCACATATTTACTGTTCAACACCATCTCTATCTTCTGGCACATATACAATTCGATATCGTGTCGTATCAATAGACACACACATTGTAACGGGAAAATTTAAATTTACTATCAAAACACCGTAATTATAGTATACAAATATAAATTCCACCTTCCGCTAACTATAATAAAAATAATATGAAAAAAAAATATTTTGTAACGACAATTATTTCCACATTACTTCTGACAAGTTGTAACAATGATAAATTAGGAACGCCTCCACAAATTGCTGATATAAATAGCGTAGGATGTCTTATTGCAAATGATTTTTATGCTGTACATTTCAGCGCTTATTTAAAACCAACAACACCACTCGAAGGCAATGATCGCGAAGCCCTTTTAAAACCTTACTGTCAAGAATTACCAAGTATCGGTAAAGCTTATTTTTCTGCAGACCTAATTGATCGTGATATTCGCAAAACGCCCATAGCAATACGCGTTGTAGAAATTGAAAAAATAGGCGAAAAACCATCAGATTTCAAAGAAATTCGTACACTTAATGAAGTTCAACCCAAAATATATTCAAACGGGGTTGTAGAAACTCAAGCTGATTTAGATAAATTAGGTGATTATTCGCTTATATTAGCTATAGGTGGCGACGAAGTGATATCTGAAGAAGACAGACTCAAAATTAATTTTCACGTGGGTGAATCATCAATTCTGTCTGAATTAACTGAAAACATGCAAATTGCAATTGCTGGTGGTATTCCAGCTTTAATTGCATTTATTTTTGGAGTTTTTTATTTCCGTAAAAAAAGTAAAACTCATTAATTAAACTGATACCATTCTTTTTATACAGGTATATATTATATTAATTTACATTTTTTTGGTTATAGTTTCATAATCTAATTTTTCAAATAATAAAAAACCCCCGTTACTTTCGTAAACGGGGGTTTTATCTTTTCAGATAGCTAAACTAAACGATTAGATGAATACAGGAATTAATGGAGCATCCACTGTAATCATTTGACGTTTGCCGTTTTCATCAAAGAAGAACAACAAGCCAGCAAAACGGCTGTCTGGATCGTAGATCAAATCAGCTAAACGGTAAACTTCCCAAGCAGCGTCAGACGCAGTTACTTGAATAGTTCTTGTTTGACCTGGTTTCAATGGGCTGTTATCACTAACAGTCAAACCTTCTTCAGCTAACAAATCGTCTGGATAACCAGTTGTATCTTCCAATACAGCTGGATCTAAGAAACGAACAGAAGCAGTGTTGAATTCACCTAAACGAACAGCTGAATCACCATTGTTTGTAACTTTCAAAGTCATTTGCATTGCACGACCTGGTACACGGTAAGTTGCATCTTCAACTTTAACAGTAACAGTTCTTGCAGGCATTTCGTAAGGTTTCATACCACGTAACAAACCAGCTTGTAGTGGTGTTGTTACAGGATATTTTTCATTTGTAGAAACCATAGTCATCGCAACTAAAGCAATAGTACCTACGATGAAACCAATACCAACTTGTCTGTCAGTGTTAGTAATCAATGTATTTGCTTTACCTGATTCAACCGCGATACTACGTGGAATGAACATTGGTTTACGAACCCAATAAGCCAACCAAGCCAAACCAATTGCATACCACAAGGTATGCCAGAAGTAGGTATTTTCAAGGTTGTAGGTTTCAAGGTTGATTGTTTCGCCTGTTAATGTTGTTACAGGGTTAACAAAGTCTTTCATAGAACCGGTAATTGTTGTCCATTTACCAGGACCGATGATTGGACCACCACCTTTAACGTTCATCATTGAATGTACGTGCCAGTCACCTGGACGACGCGCTTTCAATAATACTTTGAATTCATAAGTTTCGCCCAATTCCAATGAAACTGAACGTGGAACTAGCTGACCACCAATCCATGAACCTGCACGAATGAAAACAGGACCAGGAATACCTACGTTTAAGAAAGCAATATCTGGTTTATCAACTGTTTCAGGCCATCCTGCGAAAACCAAGAATTTACCTGTTACGGTCATTGTATCGTTAACTTTCACTTCTTCTTTTGACCAGTTTAGGTCAAACCAGTGAATAGTACGCATACGCATGAACGCTGCTTGTGATTTTTCACCGTGAGCCGCAGCTGTTGGTGTGTAAAGCATAGCTGCAGAAGATGCAGCAAGCAATGCAACAAAGGACAATTTAGCAACTTTGTCTTTTAATAATTTCATATATCCCCCTATGTGGTAATGGTAGTCGCAGATTAAACGTTTTCGCCATCGACGAAAGCTGTTGAAGCGAACCATCTACCGAAGAAATGCCACAAGAAGTAAATAATGATACTTACGAAGCCAGAGAAGAACGCTGATACTGGAGCAACGTCTTTACCGAAAGTTCTTAATGTACCTTTTTCTACCATACGGATGTATTCAGGTGTACCTGTTCTTACGTAGTGGTAACCTTGTAAGTCAGCTAAAGTCATCATCATACCATTGTATTCAACTGGTACATGTAATGGAGCCATAACTGGCCAGTTACCTGGATAGAACAATAAACCCCATGCCATACCACCAGCAACAGCAGTTAATGTCATACTTCCACCTAACATCATAATTACGTCAAGTGCAATTGCACCAGGAATTAATTGTGAAGGGAATACGAAGTTTACTGGGAAGTATGTCCAACCCCAGAAGTTTAAGTAACGGTTAACCCATTCACCTAATAACAAACCTAAAATACATACAACAGCGCCATAAGGCAATCTGTAACGGTACCATAAGCACGCTTGAACTGCAGCAGGGAACGTGATTGAAACGATTGGCGCAACGGTTACCCATAAACGTCTATCTTTCCAGTCTGTCCAGAAATCCCAGTCACCACCAGTCAACATATAGTGAATGTGGTAACCACCTAATACTACGAAGAACAACGTAAACAAAATCATCCAGTCAAATGTGCGTGAAACTTTTACCGCTTCAGCGCGAGACCGTACAGCTGATTGAGATGCGCTCATTAGCTTACCTCCTAAAGGATTTAAATTATTTTTATGATACTATCTCTCTATTTTAACTGCTCCACCGTTATCAAATTGGCAGAGCAGTGGGAGATAGTAATTTACAACAGTTTTAAACAGTTTTTATTCAGAAAAGCTTAAATATTAAGCTAAGTCTTTTTTCAACAGTTTAGAAAGAGCACCAACTTCGATGTTCACAACACCTAATACACCTAAAGCAGCCCATCCGAAGAATACGAAGCCGTAGTGTAAAGGAGCAACAAACAATTCTTCCATAAACCAGAAAGTGTGACCCCATTCATTCAAACCTACGTTTGGAAGAATCATGAAAGGTCCAATTACTGATACTAAGTACTGTAATGGCAAACCTTGTTGATAGGTTGGCAATCTAGTTTTAGCATATAAGAAAGAAGCAACACCAGTAATGATGTAGATTGGGTAGCTCAAATAAAATTCGATAACGTGACTTGGAGTAAAGTCAGTGTCACGAACGATTGTTTGATGCCATGTACCATCTTGTTCAGTGAAGTAAGACGCACCGTAATAAATTGCGATACCGTACATTACCAACCATACCCAATGTGTGAAATGACGACGCAATTCTTCACGTGGTGTGATTGACATCACTTTACGATCACGACTTTTCCAAATATAACCCCATAATACAGAAGCGGTTACGATTTCTAGTACCATTTCAATATAAAGGAAGTTCATCCAGTATGTTTCGAATTCTGGCGCAAATGAGTCTAAACCAGCTGACCAGCCGTAAACCCCTTCATACCAACGAACCCAGCCGTAGAACACAATATAAAGTGCTGCGCCTGCGAACATATTTTTTTTGTTTAAAAGCGGTGCTTCCGCAACATCAGCTCTCACTGATTCGGTTGTAGCGGCCATTTTAACCTCCTAAAAATTACTAAATCCCCGATTGTTTTCGGGAGTCAATGTTTATCACATCCCTTTCCCGCATCTTAACTTTGGTAACTGCGTCAAAATGTCGCAACTCCTTTTAGCGTGGTCAAGTCTACCAGTTCATTCTTTGTTGTCAACTGCAATTTTCTAAATAATTTTCCAAATGACGCACAATCTTTTTTCGCCTAAAAAAAATATTCTAATTTTCAGCTATTTGTTCATTTTCAAATAATACAAAAACAAAACTCGAC
>CAJBJW010000086.1 GCA_903953455.1 uncultured Pseudomonadota bacterium
GCTTCAGGCGCATTTACGGATTTTGCCGGTAATGGCAATATTGCCTCCGAAAAAGCCAGTCAATCTGTTGATACGCTCGCGCCAACGTTACTAAATACATCGCCTGTCAATCAAAGTATCGATGTGGCTACAAACAGTAATATTAGTTTATTTTTTAATGAAAATATCAGTGCTGGAAGTGGGAATTTTATCATTAGTAATGGCGTTGATTCGCAAACTATCTCTGTAAAAGACACCACTCAAGTATTCATTAATAATAAAGTACTCACATTAAATCCCACTAAAGATCTAGTGGAAAATACGGAGTACAACCTAACCTTCTCTGAAGGTGTTATTTTGGATAAATCAGGTAATGCCTTTGCAGGTTTTCCCTTACCGACGCAATTTACACTTAAAACACAACCTCCAGCAACCACAACCAAAGATACCGCAGGCCAAACTCAAACCTTTGTCGATAAACTCAACGCAAAAGCGCTTGATGGCTATTTAAAGGGTGCGACTGTTTTTGCAGATAAAAATGGTAATGGTATTCAAGATCCTGATGAAGCCAGTGCAATTACAGACGAGTATGGTAATTTTGAATTAATCGACCCCGAAGGGAGCTTGGTTCTGTCGGGCGGAACAGATTTATCAACAGGAAAACCTTTTTCTGGAACACTTCGAGCACCAGAAGGCTCAAGCGTAGTTACCCCGCTGACTACTGTCCAACAAGGCTTCATTGATGCAGGTCAAACACCAGCGCAAGCAGAAAAATCAGTCGCCAAGGCATTTGGGTTTGATTCGGAAAAACTCGATTTAACCACCTACGATCCAATTGCTGAAATCGTTAAAACGGGAACCTCTAGCGAAACACAAACGATTGCCGCACAAATCATGGCAAGTTCCGCGCAAATTGCAAATTTCCTCGTCACGACAAGTCAGGTTTTGCAAGGCGCAGCTGGAGGCAGTGATAATTTATCTCAAGTTAATGCCAGTAACGCGTTGATAAAATCGTTAGTTACCGCGATTTCGAAAGATGAAAGCACGGGTGATGGAAAAATTGATTTAGCGGATGCTGCGTTATTGAATATTGTTATTGTTGATGGCGCGAAGGAAGTGCAAAAGTCTGCGTCTAGCACTGATGTGCCTAATTTTGACGCTGAAAATTTTATCGCAAAAATGGATAAAATGTCCGCAACCTTGACAGAGGTTTTGAAATCAGCCGCTGATAATATTTCAGCGGCTGTAGCGAACAGTAAAGATGGGAATGGTCTTGCCTTATTGGGTAATTTGGATAAGGTGAGTTCTTTCGTTCAAAATAATGCAGGTCAGTCATTACAAGATGTCGTTGTTAAATTTGATATTAAAAATCCAAATGCAATTGATGTTGCATTGAGAGCGCAAAAGGATGCGTTTACCGGTGATGCAGCAACGAAAGCCATTCAAGATGTGGTTGTTGACACACAAAAATCTGTTGGAGAGGTTATCGCAGCTGACGCCACAGCAAAAAAAGCAATTGAAGATGCACGAATTGCCGCTGAAAAAGCGGCAATTGAAAAAGCGGCGGCCGAGCAGAAAGCTATTGAGGACGCTCGAATAGCTGCCGAGAAAGCGGCAATTGAAAAAGCCGCTGCGGAGCAGAAAGCCATTGAAGATGCAC
>CAJBJW010000087.1 GCA_903953455.1 uncultured Pseudomonadota bacterium
CATGGTGCGGTTTTAGGTAATCAAAAAGAAATGGTGTGTCAAACGTGTCATCAAATTCATGGGGGTTTTGACAATGCGTCATTAACCGTTTTGGAAAACACGAAAGCAACCTTGTGCATTAGCTGTCATTTGCGTCAATTTTCTGAAAATGAAAAAGAAGCGCATAAAAAAGGGGTGCATCCCGTGAATATTAAACCAGATGCGAAAAAACATGCAATTCCCATGAAAAAAGAGGATAAAAATGTAGATTTTGTGACGTGCGAATCTTGCCACGTTGCGCACGATGGTAAACTCGGTAGCGCATTACTTGATAAAAAATACGCCACGCAAGATGCGTTATGCGAAACGTGTCACGATAAACAATCTGCTAAAAATAAAGAAGAATCGCGGCATAAAGGCATTCATCCCGTGAATGTCAAACCCGATTCACCTATGAAACAGCATGACAAAGAAGTTAAATTAGTGACCTGTCAAAGTTGCCATAACGTCCACAGTGGTAATCCCGATACGGCGCTGCTTGATAAAGGCATTAAAGAGGCAGAGGCACTTTGTCAAACCTGCCACACTCGCCAACACGCGAAAGATAAACAGGAGGCGCATCGAAAAGGGGTTCATCCAATGAACGTGAAACTCGATGAAGCTGTTGAGATTGTCGCAGGTAAAAAAACACACGAAATTGGTTGTTTAACCTGTCATAGTGTTCATGACGGCAAACCCGATACGGCGGCGTTAGTTGAAACCGATAAAGAAGGACAACTTTGTTCGCATTGCCATCAGGGCAAACAAGCCGTTGTGGGAAGTGATCATGATTTGCGTATTACGGCAAAAAACACCTCTACGCGTTTTGGTGAAAAACCCACTCAAATAGGCGTTTGTGGTTCTTGTCATACGCTGCATAAGGGCGATAATAACCCGCCTCACTTATCGTCGGTGACATCGGTGATTGAAGACTTTGCTGATCATGAACTGCAACATAGCGTCTTGCGTGAAGATAAATTGTGCATAAATTGTCATCAAAAGCAGGGCATAGCAGAAAAGAAAGTCGTGAAATATTTTACGCATCCAAACAAAGATATGGTACTACGTTCGGATAAAAAAATTATG
The DNA here is from genome assembly GCA_903953455.1 of uncultured Pseudomonadota bacterium. Taxonomy (GTDB): domain Bacteria; phylum Pseudomonadota; class Gammaproteobacteria; order Methylococcales; family Methylomonadaceae; genus UBA10906. The sequence goes on from CAJBJW010000087.1 coordinate 1,105, forward strand.
CCACTACTAAACACAAAAGAAGAGGTCGATGACATAGGGGAAATTGCGTGTAAAACATGTCACGATCCCCACTTTTGGAGCGCCAACATTCAAGCAAAAGCACTCAAGTCAGCACCCAAAGCCCTTTTATCGTTAGGGCAAACGGAGAATGTGGAAGGCTCGCCGTTAAATAGCTTTTTGCGTACCGAAGGCGTGAAAAATACCTTTTGCGTAGAATGTCATGGAATCAATGCGTTGCCAAAATTTAAATATTTCCACGATAAAAATACCGTGCGTCAAATTGGCGTGGATTACCTAAAATGAATGAAAAGCCCGCGCCGCGTTTATTACTTATTTTGCCAATCGTGTTAATGGTCACTTTAGGTGTATTTTATGCGTATGGACTCACTTTTGATCCGAATAAAAGCCAATCTCGTTTAATGGGAAAGGCTTTGCCTATAGTGACGCTTCCTGCGCTAAGTGATACGCAAAAGGAAATAAGTAGCCTTCATTTTAAAACACCCGCTATTATTAATATTTGGGCTTCTTGGTGTAGCGCCTGTCGCGCAGAGCATGAGTTATTGATGGAAATTGCTGCGCAACATCGGTTTTTTGTCTATGGCGTGGATTATCAAGATGATTTGGAGAATGCGCGTACGTATTTAACAGCGCAAGGTAACCCTTTTGATGACATTATGTTTGATGGCGCGATGAGTACTGCGCAACCTTTTGATGTGCTCAGCGTCCCTCAAACCTATCTAATTGACCAACATGGGATTGTGCGTGCAAGGTATGTGG
>CAJBJW010000088.1 GCA_903953455.1 uncultured Pseudomonadota bacterium
ATCAAAAAACGCTGTAGACCATGTGGGATAATGGTTGCAGCGTTTTTGGCTAATACTGCTTAGCAGTATTAGCTCGTCAATAACAAGTTCAAATTATAGTATATTTTTATCCTATGTCGTTTTTAAATCATTTAATTTCCACAGCCAATTACTTTACGGCTCGCATTTTGTCCTGAAAATTGAAGTGTTATGTCACAGGGAACAAAAGGAATCTTAGCTGATATTTGCCAATTGCCATTAAATTTTACAGCTAGTGGCATTGAATAAATTTCAACACCACTTAAATTATAAAGACTTAAATAAGGTGATTTATCAATAAAGTCTTGGCGCTCGGTATTTGTTAATAATTTATTAAAAGTAATTGCTCCAACTAAATTCAACATTCCATCTTTCCATACAGTTTTTGTCACTTTTAGTTTTGTAATTGAAGCGAAATCACGATCACCTTCTGGCCAAACACGTATTTTTACTGATATTTTATTAGATACATATTTTTGTTTAGTATTCGATTCTTTGGCATTGAATGTGATAGTTTTTATCTTATTCACATCTACAGCGGCAGGCGTCCATTTAAAGTCGACAGACGGCAAACCTGATTCTCCTACATAATGATCACTTAAACTCGAGCCGGTCAATTTACTAGCAATAATTTGAAAGTCATCTTCTTGGGCGTCATTTACAGATATTGGAATAATTAAAGTTTCACCTACCTGTACATCCCATTGTTGAGCAATGGCGTTAACGGATGGCTTTGTGTTTATAGTGGATACTATTGAACAAACGTTATTTATTAAAACTCGTGGAGCAATACACGTTATGACAGACGGCGTTGAATCAAGAAGTGTTTTTAAACCAGATAATCCTCTTTTATCTTTATTATAAGCGGTTTTTGCAGCAGACTTTAAATTCCCTTTATCCGCTGAATTTAAATTTGCATTTGTGTGACATCCATCGCAACTTGGGTAAACTCCTAATGAATTTGCGATAGATTCGGTAGCGAAAGCATGTGTTTGAAAAAACACAAAACCCAAAAAAATAACACTAAATTTTTTAATCATTTATATCTCTTATTTTCATTATCATAAAATATTCGAAATTATAAAAATAATAATTTACACTAAAATTAATACATAGAAAAAGCCCTCGGAATTCTTTCTTTGGGCTTTTAGAGGTATAAACTTTATAAATTAATATCGGCTACCGATAATGTATTCACGCCTAATACTTGTATTTGAAATTCTGCTGCTAAATCATTATCGTTGCTACCATATAGCGTGTTATTTTCAAACCATAAAACACCATTTCCGCCGGTGGTATTTAAATTAGCGGATGTGCCAATAAATTTGAAAGCATCATTTATGCGACTTGTTGATTTTGCATCCATAGCAGATAAATCAATTTTATCGCCTAATGAAAAATCGTGAATAATATCATGACTGGTCAAACCCGATTCGCTACTATTTTCAAACCTGAAGATATCGTTACCGCTACCCCCAGTCAAATTATCTTGACCAAGTCCACCTATTAATAAATCGTCACCATCTCCACCGTAAAGCTTATCAAGACCCTGTCCACCGGCAAGATTGTCATTTCCATCTGCACCCAACAAATCGTCATTGCCACTACCACCATTAATCACATCATTGCCTAGCGCACCATAGTAATAATCGTCATTATTGCTACCGCTCCAACGATCATTCTTTTCATCGCCATGATAAGTGTTATTTAAAACAGCTCCCGTGGTAGATAAATACGTTGTGGAAACTTTTGCATAAATACCATCAGCATTAGTATCTGAATAAGTTGTCGTTTCAACCACACCATGTTCAGATTCTGTTTTTACAATGTCTGTTCCTTGAAGAGTAAACACTTCATCAAAGTCCACACGCTCTTGCTTCACTATGCCTTGTTTTACTTCATAAATAGCGGTGACAGCTTGATTAACTACGTCAAATTTATACCCATTATTTACACTCGTTGAAGACAGTGTGCCTGTTGACGAAAGAGCACCATAAGAGCTATTCAATTGAGAAAACAGTCCATCACCATCTGTATCTGTGTAAACGGTCGTTTGAAGGCGGCCATGCTCATTTTCGGTTTTCGTTACTTGTTTAGTAATCGCGTCAAATGACCAT
>CAJBJW010000089.1 GCA_903953455.1 uncultured Pseudomonadota bacterium
AGGGCCTTGAAACATTGGCACTGCGCATGGATAGAATCTGTGACAATGCGCTTAAAGTAGCCAATTTCCTACTTAATCATCCAAACGTGGCATGGTTGAATTATTCCGGCCTTGAAAATCATGGCGATAAACACCTAGTCGATAAATATTTAGGTGGTCGTGCGTCAGGTATTTTAACGTTTGGCGTCAAAGACGGACGCGCAGGGGGCGAGCGTTTTCAAGATGCACTGAAATTGATTACACGTCTTGTCAATATTGGTGATGCAAAATCACTTGCGTGTCATCCTGCCTCAACAACGCATCGTCAGCTTTCACCTGCTGAACTACTCAATGCGGGTGTGAGTGAGGATATGGTGCGTTTATCGATTGGTATTGAACATATCGATGATATTTTAGCGGATTTAGATCAAGCATTAGCCGCTTAATTTGCATAGCGAAAAAATAATAAACATGAATCCCGTGGTGGCTATCATTGGTGGTGGCCCAGCGGGATTGATGGCTGCGGACGTATTAAGTCACGCAGGTGTGAAGGTGAATCTCTATGATTCTATGCCATCCGTTGGGCGAAAGTTTTTGATGGCGGGAAAAAGTGGTTTAAATCTCACGCATGCTGAAGATTGGAAACTATTTTTATCTCGTTACGCCGAGCAAGAACATAAGTTAACACCTATTTTAAATGCATTTACCGCTGACAACTTGCGCACTTGGGCGCAGGAGCTTGGCGTTGATACCTTTGTTGGATCCTCTGGAAAAATTTTCCCCGTGAGTATGAAAGCTGCGCCACTTCTGCGTGCGTGGCTACATCGTTTGCGTATGCAAGGCGTTAATTTCCATATGCGGCATCGCTGGATAGGGTGGGATGCACACGATAATTTAGTCTTTCATTTCCCTGAAGGTGAAAAAGTGGTTCACGCTGACGCAGTGATTTTTGCACTGGGGGGAGGAAGTTGGGCGCGTCTAGGTAGTACGGGTGAGTGGGTGCATGAGTTTCACAAAAAGGGTATTTCAGTTCAAACACTTAAGCCGACAAATTGCGGTTTTGATGTGTCTTTTTCACCGCTCTTTTTTGAGCGATTTTCTGGTCAACCAATCAAATCGATTCGTGCGAAGTTCATTGATTCACAGGGATCAACGTTTGATGAAATGGGCGAATTGGTGATGACTGAAACGGGTATTGAAGGGAGTTTAATTTATCAACTGTCGGCGCTTTTACGCGAAGAAATATCGCGCAAGGGTAGTGCCATCATGTATCTTGATTTGATGCCTCATCAGACGTTTGAACAGCTTTTGGGTAAACTAACGCAACCTCGTGCAAAACGCAGTTTTTCAACGCACCTAAAAAAACAACTGGGCATTGATGGCGTTAAAGCCGGTTTGCTTAGAGAAACACTTTCTAAAGATGAGATGAATGATTTAGCCATAATTTGTCGAACACTCAAAGCTTTGCCGTTGAAAACTATCGCTCCTCGTCCCATTGATGAAGCAATAAGCACTGCAGGGGGGATGGATTTTGAAGCACTTAATGACGCTTTAATGCTACGTCAAGCTGAAGGCGTTTTTTGTGCAGGCGAGATGCTTGATTGGGAAGCACCCACTGGCGGGTATTTACTCACTGCGTGTTTTGCAACGGGGCGTTGGGCGGGGTTAGGGGCGTTAGCATGGTTAAAAAATAAGGAAAAGAAATGAGCAACATCCCTTGGCAAGAGCGAAAACAAGGCGCATCCACACGCGAGCGTGAAGATTACGCACGTGATCGAGCGCGAATTATTCATTCAGCCTTTTTTAGACGCTTGCAAGGCAAGACACAAGTTTTAGGTCTGGGCGAAAGTGATTTTTATCGCACACGTTTAACACATTCTCTTGAGGTGGCGCAAATTGCGGGCGGCATTGTGGAGGATTTACAGGAAAAATATCAGCATACGGACTATGCAAAGTTTATTCCTTCGCAAAATCTTATTGAAACCATTGGACTTGCGCACGATATTGGTCACGCGCCTTTTGGTCATGGTGGTGAAGTGGCGTTAAACTATGTGATGCGCGATGATGGCGGATTTGAAGGTAATGCACAAACGATGCGTATTTGTACGCAACTCGGTGAATATTCAGAAGAAGATGGATTGAATTTAACGCGACGCACGTTGCTTGGCTTAATCAAATATCCTGCGACCTATTCACAAGTGGTTAATTATACTATTTATGATGAAAAAAAAGCGCCATTAAATATTGATTCCTATAAACCACCGAAATGCAGTTTTTTTGATTGCGATAGCGCGTATTTTTCATGGATAACGACTCCTTTTTGCAGTGATGACATCAAACGCTTTACTGAATTTAATCAAACCGCCTCGCATTTCAAAACACAGTTTAAAAGTTTTGATACATCCATTATGGAGCTCGCTGATGATATTGCATACGGTGTTCATGATTTAGAAGATGCGATTGCACTTCATTTGATTACGCAAAAACATTGGCAAAACGAAGTCATTGACGTAATTAATCATCAATTCCCGCATTATCAACGCGGTGGTGTTGCGGTTAATATCAGTGATGATTTGTTTTCGGGTAGAAATCGCATACGTAAAAAAGCGATTAGCTATTTAGTGAATTATTTTGTGAGTCAGATCGAGATTGTAAAACAAGGTGTTTTTGAGCATGAATTGCTCGATTTAAAAGCGATAATGCCTGAGAATTTGTGTGCAGAATTGACGGTTTTGAAAAACATTGTTTCCACGAATGTGATTGAAATTCCTGAAGTGCAAACACTTGTTTATAAAGGTCAACAAATGATTGTACGTTTATTTGAAGCCATTGATAGCAATCCACAGCGACTGCTTGAGAAAAAGCATTACGATAAATATTTACGTCAAGATACGCAAAGTGCAAAGCGTCGTATTATTTGTGATTATATTGCTGGCGATACGGATGAATATGCTACGCGTCTTTATCATAAGATTTTCACGCCTTCAAATGGGTCTGTTTTTGATCGTTTATGATAATTTTCAATTTTTCGCTCGACTTGCGACACATGACGCCAAACAAATTTGCAAAAGCATGGTTTAGACTTTGCTGACGCAAATGAAGTGTTGCAATCTAGTTATCGTTGGGATATTGATATTGTTCGCAGTGGTGAAATACAAACACAATCTATTTCCTATGTCATGGGATTGTTAGCGGTATTAGCGGTTGTTCATACCAATCGAGAAGATGCAACACGAATTATTAGTTTTCGCGTTGCAAGTGAAAAAGAACGGGAGGCTTAATATGTCTGGCTTGAAAACGAATGCGCTGAGTCGCAGTGAAATATTAACGGCGATGCGCTCAATGCCAACAACCAAAGATTTTGTTTGGAACGGCATAGATGAAGATGATCGACCCGCAACAGATGAAGAATTAGAACGTGGGCGCGGAAGACCT
>CAJBJW010000090.1 GCA_903953455.1 uncultured Pseudomonadota bacterium
CCGTTGAGCGAGTTAATGGTCGTTTAAAAGAGGAGTTTGGAGGACGAATGGTTCGTGTGCGTGGCCATGCAAAAGTCATGTGTCACTTGATGTTTGGTATTTTGGCGCTCACAGCGAATCAGATGCTGATGTTAGTCACCTGACTATTCAACTCATCGATTGAAAATGCGATTTTTTGAGTTTATAGGACGACTATGCTCTAAATTTGAGAAAAACCAAGTTATTCGCGACAATTCACCCGTGAATGAACAACATTTTTAAAAAATTATGGTTTAGCATCGGTTAATACCAACACACACTGTTAAAATAAATTAGTTTTGCAAGAGCCTCTATTGATAGTCAATTATTTCATTTTGATTTTGTTTAATTATTATAGGTACCTATTATGAAACTATTATCTAGAGAGATCTTGGTTGGATTGATTTTTGTTTTTGGAATTGCTGGCATTGTTTTAGGTGAATTTATTATGTCACTTCTATTGTTTGTGACAGCAGATATTTTAAGAGGTTCTAAAACGCATAGTATTGAAAACAAAGTAGCTTAAAGCTATTGTTGATGATCTAAATTAATAGGGTGATGAACGTTCATTTATTGATTAATATAGTCTAAAGTGAAACAAGGACTGCGAAAGCAATAGCTTGATACATTATCATTTAAAGCACTTAGACTAGAGATTTCTCGCAACGGGTTATTGAGGAGAATGCAATGTTAATAGGCGTACCGAAAGAAATAAAAGACAATGAAAATCGAGTGGGTATGATACCCAGTACGTTAAATACATTGGTAAAACTCGGTCATCAAGTGCTAGTCGAAAAGGGGGCGGGCGAGGGGAGTGCAATTTCAGATCAGGCTTACCGCCAAGCAGGCGCCACCATTGTTGACACAGCAAAAGAAGCTTGGAATGCACAATTGGTTATCAAAGTTAAAGAGCCTATTGACGTCGAATATGCTTTTCTTCGCTCAGATTTGCTACTTTTTACTTATTTGCATTTAGCCTCCAATCAATTATTAACCGAAGCGTTAATCAAATCCAAAACCACGGGCATTGCATACGAAACGGTGCAATTACATGATGGCTCCTTGCCACTGCTCACACCGATGAGTGAGGTAGCAGGACGCATGGCAACTCAAGTGGGTGCGTATTATTTGCAAAAGAATAATGGGGGACGTGGTGTTTTGATGGGTGGGGTGCCTGGTGTCTTGCCTGCTAATGTAGTTGTTCTTGGCGGTGGGATTGTTGGCAGTAATGCGGCTCAGATGGCGGTGGGATTGGGAGCGCGAGTTACACTACTTGATATCAATCATGCGCGTTTAAAACAATTGGATGACATTTATCAAGGGCGATTACAAACGCTTACCAGCAATGCTTATAACATTGAAGAAGCCATTGTGACAGCCGATTTGATCATTGGTGCAGTGCTTATCCCTGGGCGTCGAGCACCTTGGCTGGTGACAAAAGAGATGTTGCCTCGTATGCGTGAGGGTGCAGTCATTGTGGATGTGGCCGTTGATCAAGGTGGATGTATTGAAACCACGCGAGCCACTACGCACAGTCATCCTACCTATACCATTGATGGCGTATTACATTATTGCGTTGCAAATATGCCCGGCGCCGTACCTAGAACCAGTACGTTTGCCCTCAATCATCAAACTGCGCCTTATATTATTGAGTTAGCTAATCATGGACTGGATGCACTGCGTCGCAATAGTGCTTTGCAGATGGGGCTATCGACGTATCAAGGTACCATCACATATCATGCTGTCGCTGAGGCTTTTGCTTTGCCGTATCAGAGTGCGGCAGAAATATTAGATTAAAATGTCTGTGCGAATTTCTGAGAAGTATATCTTTTTGTATAAGTTCTCATCTCAATTCTCAAATAGTAGTTAATAAAAATATTTGAGGCGACAACTAACCTGATTCAGGGGGGGGATTGGTTTAGGTCATTATTTGTTGTCTGCGATTTTGTTTTTGACTGCTGCAATTTATATATTTTATCTTTTTAAAATTAAAATTTTTGGTATTTTGGTTCTATTTTACACTGCGGTGTAATTTTCATCATACAAATTCCGTGTAGCTAAATTTGTACTGTATACAGGAAAAACGAATAGTTTTGCGCTTTTTTTAGGCTAGGCGTTAAGGCTCACTGTTATACTTTTGAAGTATTAGGTACTTATATTTTGTGATTTTAATTTTTGGCCATCAAAAGTTACTCTTTAAATAGCTTAATTTGCTATAAATTATTTTAGCTTTTTACTTTCTTGCTTTTACAGTTCAGTGCCGCTGCAAAATCATAAAATTTACGAGGAGGATTTCATAAATTACAACGGCACTTATTTTTCTACCATTACCGAGGTCTATAATATCAAAATGGAAAATATTAAATAGTTAAAAAACGCAATAATTTAGTATTAGAATATTTTTTTATTAAAAATCAATTTTTTAGAAATAATAACCAAGTAAAATACTTTGTAATTATTTTAAATGAACGCACTAAGTGCGATTAAGTTCGTGGGCGAATCTAAAGGTGTTGGTTGTAATGGGGTGGTATAAAGTAAAACGATTTAATATTGTTGGTTGAATTTAAAAAAGAAATTGATGATTTTATTTGAATTTTTTAAAATTCCCGTCCAATATAAAGTTTCGTGCTTAAGCTCTTTTTCCATTTACGCTATTGCAGTATACGATGTATTTGACGTATACAACGACGCAACACCAAACAGCTCAAATACTGCTTAAAGGAAATGTATTAAGGAGGTAACCATTTTTGATTTATTTGGCGTAATGATTTTATTGATGTTTTACTTAACCGTTATATTTATTATGATCTAATAATCAATTACCTATATCAATTTAAGTTAACAACTCAATCAATAACCATATCCCCATCCTTAACGCGATAATCAGCCAAAGTATTAGAAATCATTTTCAACATTGATGTATGGTAGTCAATCTTCTCACTCTGCGCAGCACTTATCCAAAAAATTTTAACAATGATTGAAATGTGCGATAACTGAACACCGATAAATTCGATGTTTGGGTGCTATTACACTATTTATATAAGTGTTATTGCATAAAAAATTGTAATAGCATGAACAAAAATAGTTGACTGATTTAGTATGTTTTATATATGCTTAAATTATCGTTTAAAATTAAACCAGTGCATTACTGCTGAAGTTAAAAAAGGGCGTTGATACTGTTTTATATGCAATGCTAAGAGCTGAGATGTTTTTTTGTTGTACTTCACTCCAACATTAAAAAACACCATCATAACAAAGCCGAAGAAAGCAACAATAGTTAAACATTATTAATGGCAGCAGATAGCAGGAACTACCATAAACTGTTGCTAATCTTGGCTATGACGAAAGCAAGTTGCGTAAAGTGCACCATCAGACACATTAAGTAACTAACTGTTTAACACAAATAAGGAGTAGGGTAATGACTGGCTTTAAAGAAATAGCAAAACTGGCTTTATTGGCGATGGGCTTACTACTGGGACATACTGTACAAGCGCGAGGTACTGTTAGTACAGAAGGTTCAGCAATTTATGAGCTGGGTGATAACGGCCCCTTGGGTGGCAAAGTTTATTATGTCGATGATTCTGGTGAGCATGGCTTAGAAGCGAAAGCAGCCGATGAGATCAATTCGCTAACTTGGAGCGACGCTGTTAAAGCGGCCGGCACTTATGGCTTCGGTTGGCATTTACCGACAAAGACTGAATTAAAAATGTTATATGAACACAGAAACGTGGTGAGAGGTTTTGCTATAGACGACTATTGGAGCTCAACGGAACTCGACAGTAACAGCGCTTGGATCCAAGGCTTCGGCAATGGCGACCAAGATCGCTACAATAAATACAGTAAGCTTACTGTGCGTGCTGTCCGGGCTTTTTAATATGTCGCAACAACCGCGAACAAAAGCCTCTATGCCACAAGTAGCCAGCTTTCATGATGGGGAATGCCCGATCTGCAACATTGAAATCAATGCGATGAAAAAACTCGATAAAGCTGGCAATATCAATTGGGTGGATATTACCCATAACTTTGGTAACCAAACTGATTCCTGTAGAAAATAAAGAAATTATCGCTTGTGGGTTCAAAGGAGCTCAAAGATTCATCAAATAAACTGTTAGGTTTGCACTTAAATAACTTCTTCTTGAAGTCAACAAAACCAAACATTTGCCTAAACGTTGTTAATTGGACGTTTTACCTATCCCGGTCTGGGCATAGTCAGAGACCATTAAACTTAATAAATAAAATAGCTCGGACTTGGAGATGAATTATGAATATTCTAGTTGCAAAAATGCTTAGTTTGTTTAAGAGTGATCGATATGCAGAAAATACGATAGACCTTGCTGAAAAACCTATCAGCACAGCCGCCTTTGTTGTAAATAAAGAACCCGAGCAACTTCATCAAGGCAAAAGACGCTTGAAGGAAATCTACACAAGCCACTGGGATTTGGATTATCTGCCTAGAAAAGAAGTCGATAAAATATTAGCGGAAATTAAGCATATTAAGCTTTAGGCGAATTCGCTATAGGCAATACACCCTAATCAAAATCTATAATATTGAAACTTTGCCCAGGGTATGCAAATATTAAGGCTGATAACGTGAAGCAGCTTTACAACTCTATTGTTTCAACATTCAGAAGACGTTTTTCAAATATTTCGTATTACAAAACAAATTTAAAATGCCTATAGATGGCTTTATTCAGTGCTTTACTGGAAGTTTCGGATTACGGATAGAGCCTAATTCACCTCGCTTTGAGTTTGCAAATAATGGATACTGAATAAATCATCCGGGTCTGTCCAGACTTTAACAGGGTAAAAACCTGCCCGTAACGCGAGGCTATGAAATCCAACTACACTATATTTGCTTGAGTTTTCTGTATGTATGGTTTCCCCTGCTTTAAAGTGAATCAGCTCATCGTCGATACTGATGTGCTGCTCCCTGTCACTCACCAGATGCATTTCGATACGATCGAGGTCCCGTTTATAAAATGCACGATGTTGGAACTGGTCTACCTGGAAATTTGCGCCCAGTTCGCGGTTGAGCCGCACCAGTAAATTCTTGTTAAATGCCGCGGTCACTTTCTGCTGATCATTATAAGCGGCTTCCAAAACGCCAATATCCTTGATCAGGTCGACCCCAATCAATAAACCGCCATCATTACCAACGAGCTGAGCGATTCGCCTAAGCAAATCCACTGCTTCTTCCGAAGTTAAATTTCCAATGCTGGAGCCGGGGAAAAAGGCGATACGATTCTTGCCTTTTAAGCCTGGTGGTAAGTTCCAAGGGTCAGCATAATCGACGCAGATCGCATGAACTTCAAGCCAGGGATAATCCTTCGCGAGCAAACTGGCGGATTGGAACAAATGATCCCTAGATATATCCATTGGTACGTAACATTTTGGCTGTATTGCCTCGAGCAATAGACGAATCTTGGTGCTGCTGCCGCTGCCGAGTTCAAAGAGCAGTGCGTCCGGTCCGATCGAGTCGGCTATTTGATAGCCGTATTGTTTTAGCAAGCTAATTTCCGTGCGGGTTAGGTAATATTCAGGTAGCTCGCAAATTCGGTCAAACAACATGGAACCCAGTGGATCGTAGAAGTATTTTGGTGCAATGTGTTTTTGCTCGGCCTTCAAGCCGGCGAGGACATTGGCCCGGAAATCGCCTAAGGCGGGATGAAAATCATGAAAATTAATCAAGGGTGGTTTCTTCATGCGTCGTCTGCCAAGCGGAGGCCCATAAACTGCCATCGGCTATGAGGATAAAAAAAATTACGGTAGGTTTTACGAATATGATGAACCGGTGTGGCACAAGACCCACCTCGAAGCACCAATTGATTGCACATAAATTTACCGTTGTATTCGCCTATCGCTCCTTCCTGCTGTCGGTAGCCGGGATAGGCTGAATAGGCGCTTTGCGTCCATTCCCAAACGTCGCCGCCCAATTGCATGAATCTATTACCGGGAGTTGCGGGTTGCGGATGAAAACGCCCCGTTTCTACGAAATTACCTAGCGTTAAATCTTCATCTGCGGCCGCATATTCCCATTCAGCTTCCCTCGGTAAGCGTTTGCCGGCCCACGTAGCATAAGCATCCGCTTCAAAATAACTGATATGGCAGACCGGTTCGTCGGGCTCAATCGATTTTAAACCTTCTAGTGTAAAACATTGCCACGTCTTGTCGACTTGCTGCCAATATAAAGGCGCTTTCCAGTGCTCTCTTTGAACGGTGGACCATCCGTCCGATAACCAGAGCAATGGCTTGTCATAACCGCCATCATCAATGAATTCGAGGTATTCCGCATTGGTCACCAAACGATTAGCGAGAAAAAAATCGTTTAATAGCACATGATGACAAGGCGATTCATTATCAAAACAAAACCCTTTTCCGTCATGGCCGATGGCAATCTTGTTTCCCGTTAGCTTGATCCAATCCAACGCCACTGTCGAATTCTGTGCTGATGGGGCCTTATTATTGAGGTATGTCGGAAGCAAAGGGTTGTTTCCAAAAATATGCTTGATATCGGTCACCAGCAACTCCTGATGCTGCTGTTCGTGATTCAGTCCAAGCAGGATCAATTCCCGTATTTTCACGTTATCCCGATGGCAATCTAGGCTCGCTATCAACTCGCTCATCTGTTCATCAATATACGCAATATAGCTGTAAACCTCCGCAACTGAAGGCCGTGACAGCAAGCCTCGCTGCGCCCTTGGAAACGGTTTGCCGATTCCCTGGTAATAAGAATTGAAGAGGTCATTAAATTGAGGGTTAAACTGCCGGTAATACTTTAGATAAGGCGTAAGTATAAAAGTCTCGTAAAACCAGCTGACATGGGCAAGATGCCACTTGGGAGGGCTGACATCAGGCATAGTTTGGATGACATAATCCTCAATTAGAAGTGGTGCGCATAGCAGGGCACTTTGCCGGCGCACTTGAGAAAATGACTCACTCAAGGCGATAAGACTGGATGAGGCTTTTAGGCTTCGGCTCATGCTCTGGAATTCATCATTCATAGAAAGCCATTGGCCAATAGTTGGTTAACTCGCCGATTCATTGACTGAACTCTACGCCATGCCAGAAAGCAACATAATTTCTAATGTTTAATGCCTCCTGTTTCGGTTCGGGATAATACCATGCCGCATCGTTATTGATCGAGTCGTCAATCACAATGTCGTAATAACTTGCCATGCCTTTCCATGAGCAAGTGGTGTGCGTACTGCTGTCACGCAGAAACTGTGTCATTACGGATCCGGGTGGAAAATAATAATTTCCCTCAAGTTTCACCGTTTCATTGCTCTCGGCAATGACAGTATTATTCCAGATAGCTTTCATTGTTCATGCTCCACCGCTGTTGACAACATAGTAAAAATAACCGCTGTATCAAAACGGTTTCAAAAATTATCGTCACTTGAAAAATCCTCACAATACATTCACTCGATAAAATGAGGCCAATCGGCAGCGTCGACAGAATCTAGGGGCAAATTTTGAACAAGGCCTTGCCATTTGTTAATAAATCGTTCTTCCGGATCGAATTGCTGAATTTGTTTGTCCAGATCGAAATGCCTTTTGCCGCGAGGATCAGCGCCAACGCCTGCCAGATATTGCCAGTTGCCCCAGTTGGAAGCTACATCATAATCCAGCAGTTGCTGCTCAAAATAGGCCGCCCCATAACGCCAGTCGACGGCTAATTCGTTGACAAGGCAACTGGCGACGATCTGACGGCCACGATTGGAAATAAAACCACTGGCATTAAGTTGTTTCATGCATGCATTTACCAGTGGATAGGGGGTGTTGCCTAGGCACCATTTCCGGTAGCGCTCGGGGTAAAAACTCGTTAAGGGCCTTTGTTGCTTGATACCATTAAAAGCGAACAGATGTTTGCCATAGCGATGAGCATACCATTGAAAATAATCGCGCCATAATAATTCTAAAAATAGCCAGAAGGTTGATTCGTTCGCACCGACTTTCTGTTCGTAGTTTTTTAAATTAAAATAAATTTGCCGAACCGAGAGATTGCCGTTAGCCAGCCAGGGCGAAAATTTGCTTGAATTTTCCCAGCCCTCCAGTTCATTGCGCCGTTCTTTGTAGTGACTTGCACAATCGGTAGCAAAATAATCCGTTAGTTGCTTTAATCCCGCTGTTTCCCCGCCATGAAAAACAATTTCTTGCTCGGATTCAGAAGTTAATTTTAAACAGTTCGGAAAATTTCTTAACCAATCCATTTGCGAAGCCGGGCTGGATGGGAGAAAATCGGGCGCTGGCATAGGTTTGTCGACCGTCAATTGCATAACGGTATTTTTAAACTCAGTATACGTATTAGGTAATTTTTCCAAGGCAAAAGGTAATTGATCTAGGCGATACAAACTATGGCTGTCTGCTTCGACAAACTGTACTAATGGCAAATATTTTCGCAGGACTAGCCACTGCTGATTTTCATAGTATCCAGTATGGCGGCTACGATAAATAAATGAGACTTTATGTTCACTCGCCAGATTGCTGATAGCTTTGACGGGGGATTCATAACAAACCAGAAGATGCTGACCCAATTGATGTAATTGCTTGTCTAAGTCTAGCAGTGATTCTCTTAAAAAGTGCCAACGATTCGCTGACATCGTTCCCAAACTATACCGATTCGGCAACAGCCACTGCGGATCGAGACAATAAATACAGAGCAAATCATCAACTTCAGAGGCCGCTTTTAACAAATTGGTATTATCGTGAACACGCAAGTCATTAACAAACCAGTAGAGCCCAACGTTACGCATAGTCATCAAATCCTTACACGAAGAAATAAGGGTAACTCATTAAAAAAGCCCAACTTTTTTGTCATCAAATACCGCTGGCAGATATCAAATAGCCAGCAAGATGCTAATGTTTAAAGTTATTTTTGGCTTAATAGTGAGCTTATTTTGGAATCCAGTTGTTCGGGAGTGACATTACTGGCAAACGCTTCAACAGATGCGCCATCACGACCGATCAGATATTTATTAAAATTCCATTCTGGCGCATGGCCTGTGGTTTTAATCAGTTTTTGAAAAAATGCATTCGCCGCCAGCCCTTTAACTACGCTTTTTTCCATCATCGGGAAAGTCACCCCGTAGTTGATATAACAGACATTGGCGGTTTTTTCCGCTTCAGCAAACTCCTGATTGAAATCATTGGAGGGAAAGCCGACCACCACCAGACCCTTGTCTTTATATTTTTGATAAAGTGCTTCTAGGCCTTTAAATTGTGGGGTATAGCCGCAATTGCTGGCAGTATTGACTGCCAAAATCACCTTGCTACGAAATGCTTGGCAAAAATCAAGCTCTTCGCTGGATCTTAATTTGCTCATTTTATAATTAAGCAAATCAGAGCAAGGCTCTGCTCCGGTTGCTGAAACAGAAAATAACAACATACTCACCAATAAAGTTAGAATATTCATGCTGTGCACCTTTAAATAATTAATTGAAATGAGTAGCGACTGGAGTATAGTTTGCCTGAAGGTCATATATAAAAGTAGAATTACATAAAAAGCAAGCTTTTGTTTGACTGAGATTCTGGCTAGTGATGATTTTCATCCGTTTTGCAAGTTGCTCAGTTAAGTGGCATTACCTTCAGTAACAGAACTTTCTAGGCAATGATTAACAATATATTACGAAAATAATTCAATCGTCTTTCGGGTCGATCAAAACCTTGAATAATCAATTGCTCTGTTTGCAGTGTTACATCAAGCGAAACCACCAGCCAATACATTACTCAACAGGGTTGATTCACCGAACATGCAAATACATTCTTTGGTTGCTTAACTTATTGTTATGTCTACAATACAATATAAAATCAATTTCAATCACTGAACAAGTCTTGCTTGTAACAATAATTGTTATTATGGCGATTCATTTTTTACCGATTATGAACAACTTAATGAGATAAAATGATCCACTACGATTTCGATCTACCTTATGAACGAAGGGGAACAGATAGCGAAAAGTGGAAGGCTTTTGGAAACGAAGTATTACCCTTGTGGCTGGCAGACATGGATTTTCCTGCGCCACCAGCGGTATTGGAGGCACTTCATGAAAGAGTTGCACATGGCATTTTTGGTTATGGTGGGGTCACTGCTGAATTATCTGAGGCAATTTGTCATAGGTTGTGGGAATACTATCACTGGACAGTCACACCAGATCAACTATTATTCCTTCCAGGTCTAGTGAGTGGTCTGAACATAAGCTGTAGGGCGGTCTGTCCCCCTGGCGCAGGGGTGCTTGTTCAAACACCAATCTATCCACCGTTTCTCAGTGCGCCTGTTATCCAAGGGTTACATCTCAATATAGCTGAGTTATTAGTGACCCGCTTCAAGCAAGGGTTACATTATTCAATAGACTACAATGCTTTTGAAGCTGCCATACAATCCCACACTCGGCTGTTTATGTTATGCAATCCTCATAATCCTGTTGGTCGTTGTTACACCCGCGAGGAATTGATTAACCTCGCAGAAATTTGTACACGTAACGATTTAATTATCTGTGCAGATGAAATACACTGTGATTTGTTGTTAGACAATTCCAGTCATTTACCTATCGCCTCCTTATCTCCTGAGATAGCCAAACGTTGCATTACACTTATGGCACCCAGTAAAACATTTAACATTGCTGGACTTTATTGCGGGTTTGCTATTATTCAAAATCCATCCTTGCGAAAGCGATATCAACTGGCTGCTCAAGGGATTGTGCCTGAGGTAAATTTACTTGGCTTTACTGCTGCCCTTGCAGCCTATAAAAATGGCGAAACTTGGCATAAAGAATTAATGGTATATCTGAATGGCAATCGAAATTTTTTCACTGATTATGTGCAAGAACATTTGCCTATGCTGTCTACCACAATTCCAGAGGGTACTTTTTTAGCCTGGCTAGATTGCAGCGCAACGGGCATCATTGGAAATCAACACGACTTTTTCTTGAACCAAGCAAAAGTAGCGCTAAATGATGGACAAAGATTCGGTCAGGGTGGCAATGATTTTGTCCGGCTAAATTTTGGTTGTTCACGCTCAACATTGACTCAAGCATTAATGCAGATGAAATTTGCTTTAGCTACCTTAAATTAACGCTATTCGCAAAAAATTTAAAACAACACATGTGAAAATACTATTCGCCCGATTGCTTTAGGCAAAAAGAATTGGCTCTTTATGGGCTCTGAGCGGGCAGAAAAGCGCGCAGCTGCTATTCAATCGCAAAACTCAACGGACTCAATCCCACTCAATGGCTCAATGAGACACTCGAAAAACTACCCACTTGGCCTTATAGTCGCATCGATGAACTCCTGCCTCTTTCCCCCGACGCTCTACAGAAATTAAAACACTAAATTCATTTGTCTTGGAATGGGGTCATGCCGGGCGCTTACAAAACGCCGGCATTCCGCTAATAATCAAATGTCGCCTGCTAACTTCGAATCTTTTCGAAATGTTGCTTAACTTTCGTGTCCTGTTTTCTGTTGACGGATCAATATGGCTTGTATCCATTTGATTAGTAATTAAAGTTCAACACGCACACCCAATTCAAGAACCTTTTCAACAGGTACTTTAAAGAAGTTAATGGAGCTGCTCGCGTTGTGGAATAAAAATAAAAATAATCCGCGACGCCATACAGGCATTTTACTGCGATTTTTGAAACTAATGTGTTCACTTCCCATGAAGAACGATACATCATCACCTGTTAAATCTAATCCTTCTTTCGCAGCTAAACTCAAAGAATGTCTTACGTCTGGACTTTCTTTGAAACCAAAATAGAGTTTCATGCGATAGAACTGACCCTGACTGCCAAAACGTTTAATTTTAATGTGTTGGTTATCACGACTTACATAAGGTTCTTCAATAGTCACAATCGTTAATACAACAATGCGTTCATGCACAACGTGGTTATGCTCTAAATTATTGATTAAAACTTGTGGAATACCATGCAAACTGCGAGCTAAATAAACAGCGGTGCCTTTAACGGTAGCCAATTCACGAACTGCAATTTTTTCTTCCAAATCTTCAAAAAGCACTTTCTTTTCATCGATAGCTTGCGCAAGAAATGCGCGTCCTTTTATCCATGTTGTCATCAGTAAAAATAGGCAACCACCTACAACCAAAGGCAACCAACCACCAGATAGAATTTTTAAGCTATTAGAAGACAGAAATACCGAATCTACCAGCATAAAAAGTGTTAAGAATGAAAAACTAATAATGCGATTCCAATGCCATAGCGCATGAAGCACAATAAATGACAAAATTGTGTCAATCATCATGGTGCCTGTCACAGCAATACCGTAAGCGGAGGCTAAATTTGATGAAGATTCAAATCCGATTACCAATACAAATACAGAGAACATCAACATCCAATTGACAGCTGGGATATAGATTTGTCCAATTTCACTGTCTGAAGTATGTTGAATATTCATACGTGGACAGTAACCCAATTGAATAGCCTGTTTTGTAATTGAGAAAGCGCCTGAAATTACCGCTTGCGATGCAATAACGGTAGCAAAGGTAGACAATACAAGCATGGGGTAGAGCATCCACGATGGTGCTAACAAATAGAACGGATTTTCAATTGCTTCGGGATGTTGAAGCAGTAATGCCCCTTGTCCAAAATAATTACAAAGCAATGCGGGGAAAACAAAACCAAACCACGCATAACGAATGGGTTTAAGTCCAAAATGCCCCATATCCGCATAAAGCGCTTCTGCTCCTGTCATAACAAGAACAACGGATCCCATAATCAAAAACCCCTTTACGCCCAATTCACTAAGTAAATGAATGCCGTAATAGGGATTGATTGCCATGAGTACATGAGGTTGCTCAATAATTTGATTCACACCCAATGTGGCTAATGTTAAAAACCAGACAACCATAACAGGTGCAAATATTTTACCTACCTTACCTGTACCACGCGCTTGAATAAAAAATAGCAGAGCTAATACGCTGAGCGTAATAGGAATAATAAAATGTTCGAGTTGTGGGGCAACAACCTCTAATCCTTCAACCGCACTAAGAACTGAAATAGCAGGGGTAATTACACTATCACCATAAAACAAGGTAGCACCCAAAAGACCCATCATAATGATGATATTTCGTTTTTTTGGATTATCTTTTGCTGTCATTGAGGCAAGTGCGGTCAGAGCCATAACACCGCCTTCACCTCTATTGTTTGCTCTCATGATAATTACAGCATATTTGAGTGCAACCACC
>CAJBJW010000091.1 GCA_903953455.1 uncultured Pseudomonadota bacterium
ATGTTCATGACTTAATTTTGCATCTTCCTGAAGGTTACGACACCATCATCGGTGCAACAGGCGGCAACTTATCAGGTGGCCAACGTCAGCGTGTGGGACTTGCACGTGCCCTTTATGGTGAACCTCGTATTGTTGTTTTAGATGAGCCTAACTCAAACTTAGACGAAGTGGGTGAAGCGGCGCTTGGCAATGCGATTCAGCGTTTAAAACAAAAACAAACGACCATTATTGTCATTACGCATCGAAACAATGTCCTCGCAAATGTGGATAAATTACTGATTTTAAATGATGGCTTAGTGTCAGTGTATGGCCCAAAAGATCAAGTCATTGCGCATTTGCAACAACAGCAAGCGCAAGCACAAGCCGCTCAATCTGCAGCAATCGCTAACTAAGACGGTGGCATGAATACTATGAAAGAACAAACAGCTCAAACTAATGCAAAAATTCCTGATGTGTCATTGGTTACCAATGACGCCCCTATTCGCGCTATTGGCATGGCCGTTTTACTCGGCACCGTCGGCATTTTAGGGACATGGAGTTATTTAGCCCCCATTGATAGCGCAGCCAGTGCATCAGGCTTTGTTACCGTCAAATCGCACAGCAAAACTATTCAGCATTTAGACGGTGGTATCGTTAAAGAACTCATTGCAAAAGATGGCGATATTGTCAGCGAAGGCGATATTTTATTGACCTTAGACGGCTCAGAAATTAAAGCGCAACTTGAAATTCTCCGTGGTCAACAAATTACGTTTGCCGCGCAAGTTGCACGTTTAACCGCTGAACGCGATCGCTTAGGACTGGTGAATTACCCTAAAGAAGTGCAAAACTTGAGCGATGCTCGCGTTGTTGAAGCGCAGCAAAGTGAAAATCAAATTTTCAATGCACGTAAAAATGCACACGAAGGTGAAGTATCTGTTTTAAATCAACGGATCAGTCAATTAAATTCACGCATTCAAGGTTTACAAGGTCAAAAAACCAGCAAACAAGAACTCAAAGCGTCGTATAGTGAAGAAGCCAAAGATTTACGCGAACTCCTTGCCGAAGGTTTTGCAGACAAACAACGTTTACGCGATCTTGAACGTAGCATATCTGCTTCAACCGGAGAAATTGCCTCGTTGAGTTCTGAAATAGCAAGCAGTGAAATGCAAATTGGTGAAACACGTTTACAAATTTTGCAAATCCAAAAGCAATTCCAAGAAGAAGTCGCTAATAAATTAAGCGAAGTGCAAGCGCAACTCTACGACATCAATCAACGCCTCACTGCAACGATTGATAAAGTGAATCGCATCCAAATTAAAGCCCCTTCTGCTGGTCGCGTTATGGGACTTTCGATACACAACGTCGGTGGCGTCATCACCCCTGGAAGACCGATTCTCGATATCGTTCCACAAGGTGAGGAACTTATTATTGATGCGCGTGTATCACCTATGGATATTGATCGTGTTCATGTGGGACTTGTCGCGGAAGTTCGCTTTAGTGCATTCAAACAAGCACTCACGCCTAAAATGATGGGCAAACTCACTATTTTGTCAGCAGATAAACTGACTGATGAACGTACCGGTGCGCCTTATTATTCGGCAAAAATTGAGCTCACACCTGACAGTTACGTCAAACTAGGCAACATGGAATTACTCCCAGGGATGCCTGCTGACGTGTTAATCAATACCGGTGAGCGCACTGTATTTGAATACTTAATGCAACCTATTACCAATGCGTTTGCACGTGCTTTTATTGAAGATTAATCCATGACAAAATTCAAATTAAAACATTTAGCGGCTTGCATTATTTTAGCGCAAGCACAAACTGTTCACGCTGAAGATTTATTGACTATCTATCAACAAGCGCTTGGCGCCGATCCAGAGTCAAAAGCAGCGGCTCTAAACGTAGAAATCACTAAAGAGCAAACAGGTCAAGCATTAGGTGAAATGTTGCCTCAAGTGAGCGGCAGTGCAAATTGGTCAAAAAACGAAAATGATAACGGACTTCCTGTCAGTGTACGTAATCCCAATCCCGTATCAAGTTACGAAGGTACTCGCTACTACGCGTCACTTAATCAATCATTATTTGACTTTGCTAAGTTTTGGAATTGGCGTCGTGCAAATACCGTAGAAGATCAGTACAACGCTGAAAATATTGAAGCGCAACACGCGCTCATGCAAAAGGTCATTGTCAAATATTTCGAAGTGCTCGAAGCACAGGATCAATTGTATTTCTATCAAACTGAAAAAAATGC
>CAJBJW010000092.1 GCA_903953455.1 uncultured Pseudomonadota bacterium
AAAACAACCCCATTTTTAAAAGAGCAACGATAAGAAACACATTTCCAAAAAATAAGAATACGTGAAAACCCATCGCACCAATGGCATAGCCAATATTAGATAGCACCAAAAACAAGAGTGACCAGACCCAATTCGATTTCAACTCTCTAGAAATGATCTGATTATTGAATTCAAAATAAGATTTAATGACAAGCCCCATCGTAAAAGCGGCAAACATCAAATAGGATACTTGGTTAAAATTTTCCATGCGCTTAGTGAATTTCCAATGAATAATATTTTTTTTAAATAGGATAGGGAAATACTTATTTTATTACGTTTTTCCTAAGCTTTTTCAAAATTCAAAACTGCTTCCAATTTTAATTTTAATGCAATTTATCACATTTAAAATTAAATTCGTAAATATAAAAATTAATTTAACGTATATTCGTAAAGTAGATAATTAATTCCATTATCATAGAACAATTTAAGCCATACGCGCTTGCTGTAAATACGTTTGCTTCTTAGCCATATCGTCATTTGAGTCAGAAAAGGTGGAGGCGATTTCTTTAAATGTTTCGTGCAACACAACAAACGCTTCAATAATGTGTGGGTCAAAATGTGTCCCTTTTCCGTCAAGAATAATTTGCACTGCTTGCTCATGTGGCATACCTTCTTTATATACCCGTCGACTAATAAGCGCGTCATACACATCCGCAACAGCCATTAATCGAGCCGAAATTGGAATATCTTCTCCTGATAAGCCTTGAGGATATCCACTACCGTCCCATTTTTCATGATGTCCATAGGCAATTTCTTTTGCGTATTGCAAAAAAGGCACATCAATCCCTAATTCACTTTCTGCTTGCAGAATCGTATTTTGACCCAGTTCAGGATGTGACTTCATGATTTCAAATTCACTAGGCTCAAAACGCCCAGGTTTAAGTAAAATAGCGTCTGGAATACCCACTTTTCCAATATCATGCAGAGGCGCCGATTTAAAAAGTGTTTCAATGACACCATCCATATTGAGAAAATGAGTATAGTTAGGATGAAATTGGAGATGCTGCGCCAATAATTTAACGTAATTTTGTGTACGGCGAATATGATTACCGGTTTCGTTATCTCGCGTTTCCGCTAATGACGCCATGGCGTGAATGGTCACGTCTTGAATTGCCGCAATTTCGTGCGTGCGCTGAGTAACCAATTTTTCTAAATAAACATTTTTATAATATAAATCCAAATGCGTCTTCACTCGCGCCATCACAATAGCGGGCGAAATTGGCTTAGTGATGTAATCTACGGCACCAATCTCAAAGCCTTTTTGCTCGTCAATTGTATTGGTTTTTGCTGTTAAAAATATCACTGGGATATTTTTAGTTTCCTCACTGGATTTTAATATCGTGCAAACTTCGTAGCCATCCATTTCGGGCATCATAATATCAAGCAAAACCAAATCAGGTGGACTTGCGGATTGAATAATCTCTAAGGCTTTTTTGCCCGAATTTGCGACTTTGACTCTATAGTCATCCATCAGCAAGTCGCCCATTAAATCGAGATTGTCTGGTGTATCATCTACCACGAGAATGGTCGGTTTTTGTGATTTTTCCGTATTCATAATGTATCTCTTGAAAACTCATTTATCCAAACTAAAATCAGCTTATTTCTGATGTATTTTAGCGACTATTGTTTTGCCAAAAAAAAACTTTGATGAAAACTGTGAACTAGTTCACAGTTTTTCTAGCAATAATGCGTAAATATTTTTAATTTAAAGTAGTTGCTTTGCGTAAT
>CAJBJW010000093.1 GCA_903953455.1 uncultured Pseudomonadota bacterium
AATCACAAACGGCTTGAATGCCCACACGCATGGCTTTATCAATATCTTCTTTGGTTAACCCATCAATGACGATTTCCATAACGGATTCAATATTGGGTGATAAATCGGTTTTTTTCGTGGAACCTTTTAATGTTGGACAAAAAGCGTCGTTGGTTGATGCGCCGAGGGTTTTGTATTTTGAACCGACTTTTGAACCAGAACGCACAACCCCACCAGGGAAGGGCATAATCACGTTGGGAATTTTTCGCATTTCTTCATTAGCGGCTTCACAGGCGGCAAGCGCTTGGGGTTGTGATTGAGCAAGTACAAGGAAATTTCCCCCACCAACCGCATCCACTTGACCGGTGGTTGCTTCTGCTAAGAATTCTCCATCCATGACAGGAATACGCCAGTAACGTTTACCTGAAATGACTTTAGACGTTTGAAAGCCATCGCCAAAATAACGTAAATTTTTACCCAGTGGAATACGAATGCCGCCATCAATGCCTGCAAATAACGCAGACGTCGGTGATGTTAATACGCATTGCCCAGCACGCGTTTCAAGTTGTTTTGCAAGGCCTTTACCACCCATTGCAAAAATCATAATCGACACACCAGGGCGACCATCGGGCGTTTCATCTGGCGTTAATACACGCTCAATGCCCGCTTCACAACCGCACGCAATGACGGATGTCGCAAAGCCGGTCATCGCTTGCGCAGCAATCATTGCCCATTTCTCATTTTGCGCGGTAATAATGGCCCGCGTTCCTTTCATTGGAAACGCTTCCGCAAAGGTCGCGTCTATGGTGACACCGTTAATAATCATGGGGGAGTTATCCTCTGTTTTTAAATTTTTTTAAATGTTGACTGATTTGATTACCCTTTTTTCATAATCCGTGCTTGTTCACGTTTCCAGTCTTGATCTTTTGATGCGGCACGTTTATCGTGAAGTTGCTTGCCTTTGGCTAGACCGATTTCGAGTTTTGCACGTCCATTTTTCCAATACATCGATAGGGGAATAATGGTGTAGCCTTTGCGCTCAACGCTGCCAATTAGTTTATTGAGTTCATGGCGATTGAGTAGCAATTTTTTTCGACGCACCGCTTCGGGCTTAATATGCGTTGAAGCGGAAAGTAGGGCGGAAATATGTGCGCCAAGCAGCCATGCTTCGCCTTTTTTAATATCAACGTAACTTTCCTTAAGTTGAACGCGTCCATCACGTAAGCTTTTCACTTCCCAGCCTTCAAGCACTAATCCGGCTTCAAAACGTTCTTCAACGGAATATTCAAATGTCGCTTGGCGATTTTTAGCAATCGTTGAGTTTTGTCCTTCTTGTTTTTTTTTCGTGTTTTTATCTGCCATAATTATTTCGTTTTTCCAACCGTGACCGTTTGCAGATTCGCTAAATTGACACGACGTTTAAACGCATCCGCAATATCGGCAGCAGTGACTTTTTGAATATTGTCTTGGAATGTGTCTAAATAATCGAGTGGCATCTCATAAAAACCGATCATTGTGACATAGTTCGCCAATTCTTTATTGGTATCAAAACGCATCGGGAAACCACCCACAATATTATTTTTTGCGGCGGTTAATTCGGTTTCGCTGACGCCTTTTTCAATGAAATCTGCTACGGTTTGATTTAATACGGCTAAGGCTTGCTGCGTTTGATCATTACGCGTTTGCAAACTCGCTACAAATACCCCTTCTTTTAAAAAAGGCACAAACGCACTCGATGCGCTATAAGCAAGGCCGCGTTTTTCGCGTACTTCATCAAAGAGTTTAGACACTAAACTACCGCCACCTAAAATATGATTGCCGACATAAAGCGAAAAATAATCAGGATCTTTTCGGTAAGTGCCTTTTAATCCGACTAAAACGTGTGTTTGCGTTGAAGGAAATTCAATGTGTTGTGTCGTGGCGTGTGTGAGCGCGGGAACGTCAGGCAGTGGGGACGGTTTCTGACCTTGTGGCAAGGCAGAAACTAAGTTTTCAGCGGTTTGCTCTGCTTGATTCTTTGACAAATTCCCAACAATTACCACAATGGCATTGCTTGCGGTATAGTAGGTTTTATAAAATTTTTCGCTGTCTTTGACCGTCAATTTTTCAACGGTGTCTAAATTACCCGACGTTGGATGTGCGTAAGGGTGATCGCCATAAATCGCTTTATAAAAAAGTAAATTCGCTTGCTCACCGGGGGATTCTTCACGCTGTTTTAAGCCCGCGAGTGTACGGCTTTTTTCACGTAGAAAATCCGCTTTTGCAAAACGCGGCTCACTTAAAATAACGCGCATGGTGTCAATAGCTTTATCAAATAACGGCTTTTCAGTGAGTGTACGCAACGATACGCTTGCGCTGTCCATTGAACTGGTTGCACCAAAATTTGCGCCGACACTTTCAAAGCGTTGCGCAATATCTTCTGCATTCCATGTGCCCGCGCCTGTGTCAAGCAACCCCGCAGTGAGTGCAGATAAACCAAATTGCGTCCCATCGCGTGCACTTCCTGCATCGAAAACGACTTGAATATCTGCCATGGGTAGGCTATCTGTTTGAACAAAATACACGCGACTGCCTTTTGCTGTTTGCCAATGTTCAATCGTGGCGGCTGCCCATGTGTTTTGATTAAATAGAATTACAGCAATAAAAAAAATAACTTTTTTAGGTTTTAAAAAGTGAATTAAACGCATAAAAATATCGCCAAAAAGAGTAAAAAATAGGTTTAATTATTCTGGTGAGATTACCACAAATTACGCGCCTCACAAGTGGAATAATTCGTTTGCTAAATCAATAATACGATTAGGGGCTATTTCGCTAATGGAATAATCCTGTTTGTTGAGTTTTTTAGGATTCACTATCGACGAAGATTTGAGCGTTCTATTGATGTTAGTTTGATAAACACGGCTCACTGGTGTGCATCCAAATAGGGTAATTGAGGGCGTATTGAGTCCCCATGCAAAATGCGTCGGCCCTGTGTCATTACCGATGACTAAGTCTACTTGTGAAAGTAGGGCTTTGACATCATTTAAATCCAGTGCTGGCATGACGCGAATAAAATTCGATTGACGCGCCATATTTTCAGCGGCCATGCGTTCATTTTCATTTCCCCAAATGACAAGGCAATTTTGTGCCAGTCCATTAGCAACATCGACAAATTTTTCCGCTGGATAATTGCGGCTAGGCCATGTTGATCCAATGACAAACACAATGTTTTTTAAATCTGAATGCAAAAAAGAGTTGAAATCAACTTGCGGTGTTTTAAATAATAAAAACGTTTTTTTATTTAAAATATTGTCTTTTGAATTTGAAAATCATAACGGCTGTGATAAAACAGTCGCATTGCGGTCGATGGTGTTTGCATCGTAAACACTTACAATTTTATGTGAATAAAAAAAACTGGCAAGCGGTTCACGAATGGATTTTGCATCAAACCCTGCAATCGTATTGCCTAAAAATCGTGCAGTAATCGCAGATTTTAGTAAACCTTGTGCGTCAATAACAATATCGTAATTGTTTTTAGCATACGATTTAACGGTTTGAATTTCATTAAAAATGGCGAATTTGTTTTTTTTAATCGCTTTTAAATTAACGGTTAATATACGATGAATATGCGGGTTATGTGCTAATACCTCTGCAAAACGCGATTCAACAAGCCAATCAATTTGACTATCAGGGAACTGTTTTTTGATAAATTGCAGCGCCACCATCGCATGGACGATATCACCTAACGCTGATAATTTAACAATAGCGATTTTTTTCATCTTTCAAATAACGCGATGACTTGATGTGGCAAAATATCAGTTAAACATTGACGATGCCCAAGTGGACATTCACGCTTAAAACAAGGTGAACAAGCCAAGTTTAACGAAATAATCTGTGCTTTCACATGCAGCGGTGGCGTGAAATGCGGGTCTGATGAACCATACAGCGCAATGACTTTTCTATCGAGCGCAGCGGCAATGTGCATTAATCCCGAATCATTCGTCACTACCGTATGTGCAAGCGATAATAAATCCACAGCTTGCGTTAAATTGGTTTTTCCTGCGAAATCGTGACACTCATTACTACAAAGTTCATTGATAGTTTGCGTGATTTTTTGATCTTTTTCCGAGCCAATCAACCACACTTGCCAACCTTTTTCGAGTTTCTGTTTTGCCAGTTGGGCAAAGTGATTCTCTGGCCAACGCTTTGAACTTCCATATTCCGCACCTGCACATAGCACCAAAACAGGTTTTTCCAATGCTAAATTGAATTTTTTAATGACGGCTTTTTGCTGATTTTCATTTACATGCAAAGCAGGCAGATCATAAGAAACCGATAATGGCGACTCACTTTTATAGCCTAAAGCAACAAAGCGCTGCACAGTCATCTTTAATTGCTTTTTATCTAGCATTCGAATGTCATTTAACAGTCCAAAACGACATTCGCCTAAAAAACCAGTGCGTTTAGGTATTTTAGCAAAAAAAGGAATCAGCGCTGATTTCCAAGAATTGGGTAGCACAATACTTTGGTCGTACTTTTCGTCCCGTAGTGTTTTACCTAGTTCAAAACGCGCTTTTAAGCCAAATTGCCCATGCGTTAGCGGCATCACAAATGTTTGCGACACTTCGGGCATACGCGCAAGCAATCCTTGCGACCACACGGGCGCAAGGACGTCAATCTGACACTTAGTATGTGTGTTTTTGAGCGCAATAAATAAGCTTTGCGCCATGACCATGTCACCCACCCATGCGGGTGCAATGATGAGAATTTTCATGATTAACCGTTTCTAATACTCAAAAAAATGCGCTTTTGTTAATTCATTCTGTGAATCAATAAATTACAATCCAAATGATTGATCTAATAAGGCATTATCAATATGACCAGCACGGAACGTTTTACCTGATTCAACAGCGGTGACGATAACGCTCGCAGGACTAAATAACATAGCGTCAATTTTGAAGAAATCATAGTCACAGGCTTTGAAAATATCCGCAAACGGTTTGCCGTAATCTTTTGATGTGGAGCTAGGTAGCGCATCAGCTAATTTTTTAGCCTCTTCATCACTGCCTTTGACAAAAATATGTACTTGACCAGCAAATAAAATGGCATCATTTGTACGTCCCATTGCTTTAACAAAATTAGGATGTGGCGGACAAATAGGGGCAAATCCGCTGCCATCTACAATATTTTCTAAAGGAAAATGCAGGGCGTGAGCTTTGTGCATGGCAACTTCTAATACGCGTGCAACCACTTGAACGCCACCCGCTAAGCTACTTGTCGGCGTTACAATGATGGTTAATTTTGATGGCTCAACACCACACGCCGCCGCGATTTTTTCAATAATGGCTAATGGTGGAACGGCATCATTTTCAATCACTAAAACGGGGCAATCACTCTCATCGTGATAGGCAAGTTCTTGATAGAGTTCTTCAACAGGTAGCGTTTGACCGTCTTTTTGCTTTGTTGCCATGGCGCGTGCAGGGCCTGAACCAAGGGCGTAGTATTTTTCATGCGACAAGCTCCAACCCGCATATTGGCTCCCTAAACAAGCCAGCACAGGATTTCCTGTGTGAACATTAACAGAAAGTGGCCAATTGTCAGTATAAGTGCTATGTGTAATGGTGACAGTTCCCATACCGCCTAAACAAATTTCAGCAATAATACGACCCGCTTCTAAGCCACCAACGTGCTGAATGCCTGCATCAATAATGGTGCAACCATTTTCTAATACGTCAACGCCAACGCGCAATTTGTCGGCTTGATCAATAAGTTGTTTAACAAGAGGGTGGGCGAGTTGATTAACGCTTGCTTTTTGTGTCATAAGTAGAGACCTTTCTATGTGTTGTTGAATAATCGCAAATGTGCGCTGCACGTCGTGCATCGTTTTTTTGTGTGCAATGATACTGCAAATAGGCGAATTTTGGCGAATTATTGCGTTTTGTTGGGGTAAATCAGCGCAATAAGATGGCCATAAATAGTGGCTGGGAATACAGGTATCGCTTTTGGCGTAGATAATCTGATACCCTGAAACCAATGATGGACTAAATGGCATGCGACGAACGTGTTGAAAACTCGACTCAATGTGGCGCGTGATTAAGTTTGCGTCATAGAGTTGCGCACTAGCGGGTGGTCGCGCATTCATTTCTAAAATAAATAACGCATTTTCGTTGACAATAAAATCCAGTGAATGCAGACCTTTAAGCAAGAAAAAACGACTTAATTGATAAATCCAATTCGAAAGGACAGTCCGTTGCAAGCGTGTTAGCGAAGAAGCATTTATCACACTTGAGAATAAGAAATCATTTTGTGTAAACTGGGTATTAAAACCAATGATATCGATGTCTTTGCCGTCACTTAAAAATAATACCGAGCCACTTGTACCGGCTTGAAACTGTTGAAAATAGACTGACGTTTGTGGCGTGCTAGTTGGCGATAGCGGTGAAATGCCAACGCCACCTAATCCTTTCATGGGTTTCATCAGCCAATTTTGAATGGATGTTGGTGCTGAAAAAACGGTTATTGGAAAAGGGATGTCGTGTTTTTTTAGTGACTCAAAAAACAGTGCTTTGTCTTGTAGTTTAGCGAATGTCGCTGGGGAATTGCCCACCAACGGTAAACAAGACGCTAAATAGGGCAAGCTGTCATTAAAATATTCAAAGCCACTGCCATAAATAGCATAGTCAATATGATAATTTTCTAAAAAATACTCGACTGCCGGTATTAAATCTGATTGAGAAAGTGAATTGATTTGTTTGAAATCCACCGAATAATCGAGCGTATCAGCATCGGCATAACAATCTATTGCAAGCACTTGAAAGTTTTCGCACTGCGCCATTTGCGCGAGCATTCGCGCAGAGTTTGCAATAATTAGAACCGTGGTCAACGCGCTAAAATTTTCTGATTTTCGATAGCAATACGTTTGATTTTTCGGCGCTCGAAGAATTGCACGCCAACGTACGTAGACCAAGCAACAAACACTAAGCCCACGCATAAACTGCTATACGCTATTTGCCAAGGAATACCCGTTGTCATCATTGAGAATTCAGACATACCACCAATACCCGCTAACACGTTAAGCGGCATAAAAATCAAACTCATCACCGTCAAACGTTTAATGTCTTTATTCTGATTAACGTTAATAAAACCGACCGTAGCATCCATTTGAAAATTGATTTTATTAAACAAGAATGAGGTATGGCCATCAAGCGATTCAATGTCGCGTAAAATTTCGCGCACATCTTCGTGCTGTTCTTCAGATAAGAATTTTCCTCGCATCAAAAACGATAGGGCACGGCGCGTATCGAGTAAATTACGACGAATGCGACCGTTTAAATCTTCTTCTTCAGCGATGGCAGCAAGAATTTTTGCGGCTTCTTCGTCGGTCATGTACGACTTGAAAACTTGTCTACCCACAAATTCGAGTTCACTGTAAATATCCTCGAGTGCATTAGCGGAGTATTCAACGTCAGCGGCATATAAATCAAGTAACAATCCTTTTGCATCAGATACATAACCTGATTCGTTACGCGCTCGCAAACGCTGCAATCTAAATACTGGTAATTCTTCGCTACGCACGGAGAAAAGCGTGTCTTTGTTCAATACAAAGGCAACAGCGACGTTGCGTGACTCACTTTTTCTATCGAGCAGAAAATCAGAATGCAAATGTACTTCGCCATTATCTTCAACGTAAAACCGCGCACTGGTTTCTAAATCGGTTAATTCACTTGGATTAGGCAAATCCACACCAAAGACTTCACTTGCCCAAATTAAATGTTCTTCTTCAGGCATCACCAAATCAATCCAAATCGGTTTTGCATGTGCTAAATCTTCCTTGGTTTCGATCGGAATTTGACGTAGCAATCCTTCGTGTAAATCAAATACACGAATAATCATATTTCGGTTACGTGGCTTAAAATCTGCGGCCAGTTCAACACGAATATCATAAGACATAGCGAGCAAGATTTCTTCTTTATGCGACTCCGCAATTAAATCCCAAATAATTTGTCGATCATCAGGTGAGAAAACTTCCAGCATTTGCGCTATGGTATTTGCGTCGAGTTGATCAAGTAAACGTTGCAGTTCCACTAAATTTTGTTTTCGAACCAATTCTTCCACTAAACGATGACGCGCTAAAACACTACGTACATTTAAAATCGTTTCTTGGTGGTTATGCGTTTCGTCTTGATTGCTCATAAGCTATTTTTCGCGTCGATTTTAAGGGGCAAATTGATAATTATTTTTTCCGTTTTCTTTGGCTTTATACATCGCTTTGTCTGCGCTACTGAGTAGTTTTGCATAATCACTGCAGGTGTCTGAATAGACTGCAATACCCATACTTGGTGTCACATGGAGCGTTTGATCGCCGTGAGGTAGTATTTGATGCAAGGCATTGAGCAGTTTATCGGCAACAGGGGCAATATGACTTACGTCTGTTAAATGCACTAAGACAACGACAAATTCATCGCCGCCCAGACGAGCAACTAAATCCCGTTCACGCACATTTTTCATTAAACGTTCAGCAGTGGATTTTAACACTTCATCGCCTACCGCGTGACCAAGCGTATCATTAACGGCTTTAAAACCGTCTAAATCAATAAAAAGCAATGCTAATAGTTGTTGGGTTTTTTGAACGGAAATTAACACGTTTTCCACAGCGGATTGCAGTGCCATGCGATTCATAAGTCCCGTTAAACCGTCATAATTAGCTAAATATTCGATTTGCTCTGTGGCTTGTTTTTGCAAGGTGATATCTGAAAAAATACCGATATAATTGACAATTTCATTTTTGGAATTATGGATGGTTGTAATGGTTAATAGTTCAGGGAAAACAGAACTGTCTTTGCGTTGATTCCATACTTCGCCTCTCCATGTTCCGTGCGTATTAATTTCAAACCACATAGAGGCATAAAAATCATCATCTTGCTTTGCTGTACTTAAAAAACGAGGGTCTTTTCCAAATACATCATCTAATTCATAGCCGGTTATTTCAGTGAATACACGATTGATGAGCGTTATTTTATTGGTTTCGTTGGTGACAAAAATTGCATCGCCCACATGATCGAATACTTTTGCGGCTAGTTTAATCTTTGTTTCCATTTCACGTTGAAGGGTGACATCTTGCAGAGTACTTACCATGCGAATTACTTCGTCATCTTCATTAGCGTGACTTTCGATACATTGATGAATGAGTTTTCGTGCGCCGTTTTTGCAATCAATGTGGTATTCCATCTCATAATTGCCTTTTACGCAACGAGCATGAACCAGCGTTGCTGCGACATTATCGCGGTCTGAAGCCTTAATAAAACTTAAAAATTTATCGTAATTCCATTCAAGTTCCTCTTTTGTGGTATCGAAAATGACATAAACTTCGTCGGAGAAATACCATTCATTGCATTCTAAATTCCAATCAAAATCACCTAGTTTTGCAATGCGTTGCGCGTCAGTTAAACGCATCACATTGTATTTGAGTTTATCCAAATTATCTAAAAGGTGATGGCGCATTAACTGCAATTTTGATAATAATTGACCAATTTCATCTTCGTAAACAATGGTAATGTCGTTGTCGTAATTTCCCGCGTTGATATGTTCAAAATGCATCACAGCGTGGTTGAGTACATCTAAGCGTTTTTTGATATGCCCCAAAAAGAAAATTAAGCCTAAACTCAATAACCCCGTGAAAGAAAGAATGCATGCTCTTTCAATGAATAAGGATTCAATACGTTTAGTGAGTTGGTCATTTAAACTGTCGAAAATGGGTGGGTAGAGCGCCATAATTCGCGAAATAATTTCCGTACCCTGCACATAAAAGCTTTCATCATTGGTGGATGCGTCTTTTGTAAAACTTTGTTGCTCAGAAATGAGTAGAAATTGTTCAATATTGTGTTGTACTTCCAACGTGTTTTGTTGATATTTTTGTTGAAACTCCGGTAGTACGTTAAATATTTTCTCTAAATCAGAATCAAATTGTCGCTTTGATAAACTCACTATATGAACAAGCTCAATCATTTTCAATTGTTCTGATGAGCTAACAATGTGATGAGCAACC
>CAJBJW010000094.1 GCA_903953455.1 uncultured Pseudomonadota bacterium
ATTAAATATGAATAAGCTGATGATATGATTCATATCTTTATTTTTAACTGTACTATTTTCTAAATTTACAACTCATCGAATTTCTAAAAAAAAAGCTCCCAATGCATAACAATGAGAGCCATTAACAAAAAATAGGTTTTGAGAGAAACCTAAATTTGAATATATGAAACATTTAGAAAGTCGCTTAAAAAACATTAGCACCGCAACTAAATACTAACTATATAATATGACAATTTTATTTCAATTTTACGATTAGCGAAATTTTAATTTCATGAATTTAAATGGAATTATTTTTTGAGCTGAAAATGATAATAATTTTTTTAAACCATAAATATAGAGTATGTCGTTTTTTCGCCTTAGTGATAACATGAACTAACATATTTGCATAACCATGAATAAAAACTGATTAATGATGACAATCCAGCATTTTAAAGTGAACTCCACCCCACTAAAGCGAAAATACTTTCTGCTATCTACGTCTCTTCTCATGCTACAAGGGTGTATGTCCCCATTAGCATTAGATCACGCTGTTATGGCTTACGATCAAACAACATCCGACATTCAATCCCAACAACTGCTGCTCAATATTGCACGCTCACAACAACACCAACCTTTGCATTTTACGGGCGTATCAAATATAGCCGCCACGTTTAATTTTCAATTCAACGCTGGCGCAACTCCTGCACTGACAGGCAACGCCGGTATGTTAATGACACCAATTTTTGGTGGTACTGTTTCAGAAAATCCAACCATTAGCATTGTTCCTATTGAGGGCGAAGAATTTACGCGTCGCTTATTAGCCCCTTTCCAAGAAAGCAAACTCACTATGCTACTTAGACAAGGCGCAGATATAGATCTCGTTTTGCGGTTGATTGCTGGCGAATTGCGTATTAAAAGCACTAAACAGGATCTTGTTTACACTAATTGCCCAAAAGACGTTGACGGGTATCGCAAGTTTCGTCAATTCGTCACGCAAATGTCTACCATTCAAGACCGCCACAACTTATTTGTTGAGCCACTGCAATTTGAACAATCATGGCAAGTATCGCTTGAAAAGCTCAGCCCAGAACAACTAGTGGATTTTCAAAAAGAATTCAAAGTCGATTATGATCCGATTCATAAGCAATTAACCTTAACTAAACGCGTCATTGGACATATTGTTTTAACCAACTATGATCCACAAACATTGAGCAATGAAGATCGAATTAAATTAAACGAAGAAGCAGATAAAGGCGCTACTAATGACATTTTGGTGGATGTTCGTGAAGCCTATTTAGGTGGCGAAGTTCCTATTCATGGCTTTTTTCGTCTACGCAGCTTTTATAACGTACTCAATTTTATTGGCCGAGATATTGATGATGAACCTGAATTTGCAGTCGAAAAGCTACCTGCCACGCCTAGTGTCAGTGAGAACCCAATTCATTCATTAGGTATTGCGATTTCCCAAAATGAGCCTGAAAACAGCGCCTATTTCGTAAAATATGATGGTTTATTTTATTCACTTCAACCTGATAACGGTTATCATTGGAACCGCGAAGGATTTAGATTACTCCACCAAATTTTCCAAATGACTATGGCGGAACTCTCTCAGCACAGTACGCCAAGCATCACCATATCAAAATAAGTTTAATTCCAAGATGTTATATTAACTTAATTGCAGATTACAACTCCGCAATTGCTAATGCTAAATGTCGACGTAATTTAGGTGTATTGACCTGATGCCAAAAAACAGGAAATCCCTCTAAAAGCAGTTTTTGTTTATTTTCCACTTCAGAGAGATAGTTTGCAATTGGATGTGGCAGTGATCGTTTGTTCAACTCCGCATCATGAGCCAAGTAGTAGTGTAAAAAATCTTGAGCAACTTCGGTATCATTCAAATCGCCCAAATAATCTTGAATTTTTTTCATCTCAGCTAAAGCGTCTGTACTTTCTTTACCGAGAATTTCTTGAAAATTTTCTAAAAGATAGCGTAAGTTTTTACAGTCTTTTCGAAAATCATGTAATTGATCAATTGTCGCATTTTTCAATGACTCATCTCTAATACGAATCACTTCATAGCTTTTATAGATTGATGAAAACGCAATATGCCGGATTTTATAGGGACTATTTTTATGAAATGACGTCATTTTGGTATTTTTAAACGATGTAACCAAGTAATGATTAATTTTTTCCTTGAATTTAGCATGATCTTTACTTTGCAAAAGCGTGATTATTTTTTTCATCGCTCGCTTGCGCTGACTTTTAAAATAAGTGATCAACGTTAAAAAGGCGCTGTTATCATCTTCATCTATCGCAGATTCTCGCGATAATTTATTCTGATAGCTTTTAAGATTCTTCATCAAAACATCTAAATCACGAACAAGACTCAGACGATGCATTATACTTTTTAAACTATTCTTCAATAATTTTATGAGACTTGATTTAAAATCAAATTGAAAAATACGTAGTGTTGATTCAATGCGTCGAACCGTCACACGCATATCATGAATGACATCACTATCTACGTCATAGCCGCTATCCACCAATAAAGCTTCGTATTTTAAAAAGTGATTGAAATGGTGCGTTAAAATTTTTTGACAAGCTTGATTATGTGAAAGGGTCGGATCTAAACCAATTATCATGGATGCTGCCTTGTCTTTGTTTTTTCGTGTATTTAAATGGTAGTCTTCTAATAAATGACTAAAAACCAACGCATTTTTCATATACCCCTCCCTATTATTCTTTCCCAAGAAAATAATCTTAGGAAAAAAGACTATATTAATTGTGTAATTTGTCAGGAATATGACAAAAATATTTTTTTTATTTCTAAAAAACAACTATTTATTATTTCACTCAATTTGTGATAACGTCACACTGCTTTTAGCGCTTTGCACCTTATTTCATAATAGATAGCAAATGAAGGGAATGAAAAACATGAAGGTATTGTTACTTGATATAGAAAATCGTCCTAACCGCTTGTTAAATTTAACCGAAGATCTAACGAATTACACTAGTGTGATTATATGTTACGCACAAAGTGATTTTAAAATCCCCATTGATTGGATCGAA
This sequence comes from uncultured Pseudomonadota bacterium, assembly GCA_903953455.1. Lineage (GTDB taxonomy): Bacteria > Pseudomonadota > Gammaproteobacteria > Methylococcales > Methylomonadaceae > UBA10906. Next base: position 3,049 of record CAJBJW010000094.1, read on the forward strand.
CCCATTGCACACGCTTTTTCTTCAGGTATTCTCAAAATCATTAAAATGCCTAATGCTGGGAAAAATGCAGCCGATTTTGGCATTGCATTTTGGGCTGGCATATTAGTTTCTCAACTACCTGATGACACACATTTTGACATTATTTCTAATGATGCAGATTTAGATTTCGTTGTAGATTTGCTTATTTCACAAGGGCGAAGTGCAAAACGCATTGCAACAATAAAACAACTGCCACCTCAACAAGAATTACTAGAAGATAAAATAAGAATCATCAAACCGTTGCAAAAATACTGCATTTATCTCACCCAACATGAACCTCGCCCCGCTAAATCGAAATCTCTTTTGAATAATATAGATCGTTTTTTTAAAGAAAGCGTGAATCCTAATGAGGTATTAACAAAATTAATTAAAAAAGGGGTCGTTTCTATTAATCACGGCGTCGTCACCTACAATCATAAAAGATTGCTAGAACAAGCCCAGAAGATTTAATTCAAGCTATCACATTCTTGTCATAATTGAATGGTTATAATGCCAAATAGTTGGAAAGCATCGTCATTTTACATGCTTTCCAATATCACTATTTTTTTCAAAACAAGATGATATTAAAAAACCCGGAGTTATGACATGAACAAACATTTAACGTCACTGAGTTTTACTATAGTAGCATTGCTTGCAAGTGGTTGGTTTTTTATTGTTGCTTCAGACGTATCGAAAAAAATAAGCATTGCGCTAAAATATTATTTTCTCTACGGATAGTGCATGGCGGGAAAAGCTATAGAATGCAACAGCAATCGCTACTTTATGAGCAACATTTTTTTGTATTTAACGTATTTGTGATGTAGCGATTTTCTTCTTGAGTGTCATTTTTCTATTTCGACCATAATCAATTCATCTATTCCATTTTTCAATCTGAATCAACTTTAAAATACATAAAATAACATCCATCATCGATACATAACTCCACATATAGTGTATGTATAGTAAGAATCCTTAGCTTATAAAATTTTTTATGGAAATTTTATTTTTCTTTTCCAAACCCGCATTAGGAAACATTTCCTTATGTTCACTTATTTATCATTAGCCATTGAAATTATTATATTTTTTAATTTTTTATCTTCGATTATAAGCGTGGAATATGTCAACAATATGACAATAATAGCGCCATTGTTTATCACTAGACAAAAGAATTTTTTCATGTTTTATTGAAAATATTTTCACCTCTTTTACTTTCATTTGTAGCATTTTTATGACGATATCTACTTACAAAACCATATGGATTTCAGATTTACACATTGGCTCGACGCAATGCCAAGCCGATATGTTACTCGATTTCTTAAAACATAACGACAGCGAAAAACTCTATTTAGTGGGCGATATTATTGATTTTTGGTCACTATCAAAAAAGATGTATTGGCCGCGTGATCACAACACGATTATTCAAAAATTTTTGCGCAAAGCCCGCCAAGGAACACAAATCATTTATATCCCCGGTAATCATGATGAAAACATTCGCGCTTATGACCATTATGTTTTTGGCGATATCACCGTAAAAAACTCAGATATCCACACAACTGTAAACGGCAAAAAATTCCTCATTGTTCATGGCGACGAATATGACGCCATTGCAATCAATCATCAATGGATCGCTAAGATTGGTAGTGTGGGGTATGATTGGCTCATCAAATTAAATCATTTTTTGCGTATTTTTAGGCGTATATTTGGGATTCAATCGCATTTTTCACTTGCTGCATTTGTGAAATTCAAAGTCAAAAACGTGGTGCAATTCATTTCAAAATACGAGGAAAGTATCGTACACACACTCAAAAATGAACAATTAGACGGCGTGATTTGTGGCCATATTCACCATGCTGAAATTAAACATATCGATGGCTTTCTCTATGTTAATACAGGTGATTTTGTGGAAAGTTGCACCGCCATTGTGGAACACTTTGACGGTGAACTGGAATTGATTAAATGGGTTAAATATGCCCCTGCCCTCGAAACGTTAGAGGACCGTGTTGAGGCATAAAACCTTAATGTGCTATATGCACAATATCCACTTTATCCCAAACAGCTTCAATAAAGTCTTCGTTCATCTCAGGCATACCGCCCTGTATCCACTGGGTTAAAATTCGCGCTGTGTTGGGATAGGTAACATGAACAGAGTGATTATAATGTAGCCAATGCTCGATGGTGTTAATATCCAAATTATGCATAATGTGCGCGTAACCGAGTTGTTTTAGCGCGGCTGCATTGGATGTTTGCTCCATTTGTGCATGGAGTGGTTTGACTAAAATTTTCTTTCCCAACTGAAGCGCTTCACTCACCAGCGCAAATCCTGCATTACAAATTACACCACCGCAATCATGCAAGTCTTTTTGAAATTGCTCAATGCACATGGGTGAGAACGTAATATGCGCAAATTTTGATTCAATAGGATGTGGCGTTGAAATATGGAATTGAAAATTCTCGAACGGTGCAAGCAAATTGACCACTTCCTGTTGGTCTTCAAAAGGCAAATACACAATAATTTTGGATTTAACCAAATCACGCGACAAATCAAGCCCTTCCATAATTGGCGGAAAAATAGGCTGACCAAAATGATGCCAATGCAATCCAATGGCTTTATCCGCAGGCGCGAAATGCTTAATCACGATATCTGCAATGGGGTCTGAACCTTCACGCGGAATAGTGTGGTGATAAGCATATTGATTACCAATTCCTAAAAGTGGCTTTTTTTGTTTTTTAGCAGCCCATGCACTAATGGGTTCAAAATCAGTAATCACTAAATCATAATCACTTAAATCAAGTGTTTTGATATCAGAGAAAAAAGTTTTAAATTTAGCATCAAAAGCTGTCTTGAGATAATCAACCTTTCCATGATTGGTAATGAAGGTAAGACCTGTGCGCAGTTGGTAATCTTTAAACACATCCATGTCAAAATAGCCATCCGTTGCACGTCCTGAAAATAAAAACGTCGTTTCTATACCTGCTAATTCGAGTTCTTTTGCCATCATCCGCGCACGCGCAATGTGACCATTTCCTGTACCTTGAACACCGTAAAAAATTTTCATTTATTTCTCTTGTAAAACGATAAAAAAATCTGTGAATAACCATTATTTAGGGTAAAGCGTTTCTATGTCAGTAATATGTCAATTTGATGTTTTTTCGATGACAATACACCGCTTTTTCATGTCATCATGCTGTCAAAATGGCTGTGTATACTTATTTGACTATGAAAAAAATGAAACCCAAAAAACACAAATTACGCTTACGGCATTTAACGCTTGATGACTATGAACATCTCGCGGTGCTGATGGAACACGTTTACGACAATCTCGGTGGTGCGTGGAAAAAAGAGCAATATGTTTCACAAATCACACGTTTCCAGCAAGGGCAAATTGTCATTGAAGATAATGGCATTTTGGTTGCTGCTGCACTGAGTATGGTTGTCGATTACAACCGTTTTGGCGATGTCCATACCTATGCGCAAATCACAGGTGAAGGCTACTTGACCAATCACGATTCTGAAGGCGATACGCTTTATGGTGTCGATATCTTCGTTCACCCTAAATACCGTGGACTTCGTCTTGGACGAAGACTGTACGATGCACGTAAAGAATTGTGTCGTAATTTAAATTTACGTCGATTTATTGCTGGCGGGCGCATTCCCGGTTACGGCAAATATGCCGACAATTTAACGCCTGTTCGCTACATTGAAGAAGTTAAAAACCGTGAAATTTACGACCCCGTCCTGTCATTTCAACTCGCTAACGGTTTTCATGTCCGTAAATTACTCACCAATTATTTGCCCATAGACAAAGAGTCGCGCGGTTTTGCTACATTGCTTGAATGGGTCAATTTAGATTACGTCGATGTAAAACCCAATATTGGTGGAGCGAAAAATATTGTCCGCCTAGGTGTTGTTCAATGGCAAATGCGAACACTCACCAGTGTAGATGAGCTCTTAAAACACGCAGAATTTTTTATTGATGCACTTGCTGGCTATAACGCGGATTTTGTTCTCTTTCCTGAATACATGAGCGCACCGCTAATGGGATTGTTTAACGACAAACATCCACCCGATGCGATTCGAGCTTTAGCCGGATTTAGTCGGGATATTCGCAACGGACTGCTTGAAATGGCCATGTCGTATAACGTCAATATTATTGCCGGATCATTGCCTGAATACAGTAATCATGAACTTTACAATGTGTCATGGCTACTGCGTCGTGATGGTACATTTGAAGCACAATATAAAATTCATGTCACTAGTGATGAAGTGAGTTGCTGGGGCGTTAAAGGGGGAGATGCGCTAAAAGTATTTGATACAGATTGTGGCAAAATTGCCGTTTTAGTTTGTTTTGATTCCGAATTTCCCGAACTCGCGCGTTTAGCGGTAATGCAAGGTGCTAAAATTTTATTTGTGCCTTTTTGGACAGATACTAAGAATGCGTATTTGCGTGTGCGCTGCTGCTCTCAAGCCAGAGCGATAGAAAATGAATGTTTTGTTGCGATTACTGGCAGTGTCGGAAATTTACCGCACGCAGAAAATATGGACATTCAATACGCACAAGCCGCTATTTTCAGCCCAAGTGATTTTTCGTTTCCACATGATGCGCTACTCGCTGAAGCGACCCCTAATACAGAAATGACATTGATTGCCGATGTAAATTTAGATTTACTCAAACAAGTGCGCTCGCGTGGTGCTGCACAAAACTTACTGCGTCGTCGTGAGGATTTATATCAATTGAATTGGATCTAATGGATATAAAAGCAGCTATATTCTCAAATTGTTAACTATATCAATTAAACACATTGACATCCTCGTTTCAAAAATCATAAAAGGGTAAATGAATTTATTTTCTGTTTGCCCTTCATATTCATCATCTTTAAACAAATCCTCTCTACTATTAACGCGTTTAATTATTGAAAATAAATAAAACGTAAGCAAACCCGCTTTTTTAGTTGTGCCACTGCCCAAAATCGCGTATTTTCTTTTAGAATACAGCATCATTGTTTTTGCCTTTTATGCAAAGACAACTTCAGGAGAATTTTCATGCACATTTTAGTAAGTAATGATGACGGCTATTTAGCAGAAGGCTTAGTTGCCCTAGCCGCTGCGTTAAGTGAGCACGCCACCATTTCTGTTGTTGCGCCCGATAAAAATCGCAGTGCAGCGAGTAATTCCTTAACCTTAGATATGCCTCTGCGCGCCACCTTAGCGCATAATGGTTTTATGAAAGTCGATGGAACACCAACTGATTGTGTACATTTAGCCATTACGGGATTACTTGAGCAGGAGCCTAATATGGTCTTTGCAGGGATTAATCACGGTGCAAATTTAGGTGACGATGTACTCTATTCAGGTACCGTTGCAGCAGCGACAGAAGGAAGATTTCTAGGTTTACCTGCCGTTGCTATGTCACTTGTAGGTGATCACCCTTCGCATTTTGATACAGCGGCGCAAGTGGCTGTCATTTTACTCAAAGAAATTATCGCAAGTCCGCTACCTGATAACACCATTTTAAACGTCAACGTTCCCGATGTGCCTTTTAGCGAATTGAAAGGCTTTAAAGCGTGCCGTTTGGGTCAGCGCCATAAATCAGAACCTATTATTTTAAGTGAAGATCAACGCGGACGTCGTATATATTGGGTTGGTGCTGCGGGCGCTGAGCAAGATGCAGGCGAAGGAACTGATTTTCATGCCATTAATAACGGTTATGTGTCTGTCACCCCCCTTCAACTGGATTTGACTTGGTATGAGCGTATCGAAACTTTATCGAACTGGTTACCCAAGGCAATCCTATGATGCAACGCCATCTTCAAGGCGTAGGCATGACCTCGCAACGCACACGCGATCGCATGATCCACCGATTATCCGAGCAAGGCATTATAGATGAACGTATTTTAACTATTATGCGCACCACACCGCGTCATATTTTCATTGATGAAGCACTCGCTTCACGCGCTTATGAAGATACCGCTTTGCCCATTGGCTACTATCAAACCATCTCGCAACCCTATATTGTGGCGAGAATGACTGAATTATTGTTTGAAAATAAACCAACGATGAGCAATGTACTTGAAATTGGAACTGGGTGTGGTTATCAAACAGCGATTTTGGCGCAATTAGCTGATAGTGTGTATTCAGTCGAGCGACTGTTACCACTTCAGAAAAAGGCAAAAGCACATACGGAACTTTTAAAGTTAAGAAACATTCGCTATCTGCACAGTGATGGCGGTTGGGGATGGGAAGACTATGCACCTTATGACGGTATTTTGGTGGCAGCAGCGCCTAATGACATTCCTCAAGCACTACTAGAACAATTAGTCGTGGGTGGCGTCATGGTAATTCCTGTGGCTAACCAAGAAGACGGAACGCAAGCATTGAAACGTATCACACGCACTGAAAGCAGTTTTCAAATCGAAGAAGTTGAACCTGTGAGTTTTGTACCTTTTTTATCTGGGAAAGAGTAACTATGTTTCAATCACTTTATGACAAAACCTTGAGCTGGGCTCAGCACAAACACGCAAAGCGCTATTTAAGCCTGATCAGTTTTGCTGACTCTTCAGTTTGCCCCATTTCCCCTCTTGTGATGCTTGTCCCAATGGCACTCGCGCAACCCAATAAAGCGTATTCTTTTGCGCTACGCACTACGCTCTTTTCTGCATTAGGCGCAATCCTTGGCTACTGCATTGGCTATTTTTTATTTGAAGCCATCTCACCTTGGCTTGAAACAACGCATTACTGGGAAAACTACCTCTCTGCCAAAAGTTGGGTAGATGAATGGGGCGTTTGGGCCGTGTTAATTGGCGGTTTTTTGCCGATTCCCTATAAAATATTCACTATTGCAGCCGGTTCTGTGAGCATGAGCTTGCCGCTTTTCCTACTGATATCAACACTTGGTCGAGGAGCACGATTTTGTTTTGTCGCTTTTCTGTTAAAAATTGGTGGAGAGAAACTCGAAACACGATTGCGTCATTATATTAATGAAATTGTATGGGGGGTGGTTGGACTTTTATTGCTTTTTGGTTTATATCATTTTTTAAAAGGGTAAAAATGAAATGAAACGTTTTTTTTCACTAGCAATCACGTTAATGAATCAGCTTACGTATCCACAAAAATTTGTCATATTACTGCTGATTTATCTGCCCGCTGCTGGCGTTATGTTTTTTAGTTTAAACGCGAATTTCTCGGAAACAATTCAAACCACACAACTTGAACTTCAAGGCGTCAGCCTCATCAAACCCCTGACGCAAACTATGCAACATATTCATCAACACCTAAGTACCACCACGCTGGTACATGATGATTTTATGCAGCAAGAAGAAATTAGAATTGAAAAAGACTTGGCGGGGAAAATTGCGCTTATCGAAAAGCATCTCCCAAATGATTCCCTTCTCAATCAAGGTGGTATGCAAATCAATAAAGAATGGCGCAACTTAAAATCGCATTGGTATGGTCTATCGACTAAAACAGACAAATGGTCAATCAATCAAAATTTTGCTGCGCATGTTCAACTGCTCGATAAATCGCAGCAATTCAAAGAGAACGTCGCAGACTATTACAATTTAACCTTTGAAACTGACAAAACCACCCATTACCTGACCGATATAATTATCAATAAATTGCCTGATGTAGTAGAAAAACTCGAACAACTTCAAGCACTCAGTGCAGGGGCGCTCATCGCACAACAGCTCACAACTACCCAAGAAAATGACATTTTAGTGTCAATGGCTAAATTAACACAAAGTGTAAAATCGCTAGATTTAAATTTCGACAAAATCGGACAAATCAACACCTTGCCACAAACTATGATGTCAGGCATAGCCAAAGACATTCTAAAATGCACTATTCAAATTTCAAACGTCGTGCAAAGTGACATTTTATCCAAAAAATTCCAACTATCCCCAAACGATTTTTATGCACTCAACACACAAGTAATCGACAAAATCTATTCAAAAAACCATGAAACACTGTTGCCCACACTAGAATCATTACTTGAAAAACGTATTGCAGACACCCAAAAATGGCGCCTGTTAACAATTGGCATGGCGTGTGTCTTGTTTTTCATTGCGCAATATTTTTTCATCGGTATTTATTTTGCCACGATGGAAAGTATTCGCTCACTTGTAAAATCAGCGCATCGCTTTGCTGATGGTGACATGTCCGAACGGATTACACTCAAAACAGAAGATGAATTGCGTCTAGTTGCCGAAAACTTCAATGAAATGGCAGCCAGTTTTCAATATTTATTAGCCCTTTCTAATGAAAATCAACAACAATTAAACAAAAGCGAACAAAATCTACGCACCTTAATTAAAACCATTCCCGACTTAATATGGCTAAAAGATAAAGAAGGCGCCTATATCACTTGCAACACGACCTTCGAAGCCTATATGGGACTTGGCGAAAGTGAAATTATAGGAAAAACAGATTATGATTTTTTCGATCACTCGCTTGCTGACATCTTTTCTACGCATGATAAATCCATTATGCAATCAGGCAAGGTGAGTATTACCGAAAACAGTGTCTCGTTTAAAAGTGATAATCATCATGGCTATTTAGAAACTATCAAAACGCCTTTGCGCGACTTAGAAGGCAACATTGTTGGTGTATTAGGGATTGCTCGGGATATTAGTCGTCGCAAAAAATACGAAAATGAATTGCGTAAGTTTTCACTCGCCGTTGAACAAAATCCCTGTGCGATTATGATTACCGATTTAGAAGCCAATATTGAATACGCTAATGCCGCGTATATTGGCAATAGTGGATACACCAAAGATGAAATCATCGGTAATAAGTCCACTATTTTAAAATCCGGCAAAAATGAACCCGACACCATTAAAAATCTGTGGGACACCATTTTAAAAGGGGGAACATGGAAAGGTGAACTTATTAACCGTCGTAAAGATGGTACTGAATATATTGATTTAACGCTCATCTCTCCAGTTCGCCAACCAAATGGTGAAATCAGTCATTATCTTGCCATCAAAGAAGACATAACTGAGCGTAAAATTATTGAAGAAGAAAACCGAAACCTCGCGTTTTTAGATCCACTCACCGGTTTATCCAATCGCCGTAAGTTACTTGAACGCCTAAAACACACACTCGCGCGCTGTCAGCGTGAAAACACACAAATTGCGGTACTGATGCTCGATTTAGACCGCTTTAAAGCCGTCAACGATACACTTGGGCATTTAGCGGGCGATGAGCTTCTCAAGCAAGTGTCACAGCGTATTACGGATCGACTGAGAACTACTGACATGGTCGCGCGTATGGGGGGTGATGAATTTGTTGTGTTACTTGAAGATATCACCCATGAAGAAGACGCTGCGCGTATCGCCACTGAAATTGTCATTGATCTCACCCTGCCTTTCCAACTTGGAAAAAATCATGATGTTCGCATCGGTGCAAGTATTGGCATTGCGCTATACCCTCAACATGGCAACACCTCCGCGGCGTTAATGGACAACGCTGACATCGCCCTTTACCAAGCCAAAGACAATGGCCGTGGCTGTTTTGCGTATTTTTCTGAAAGCTTAACACTCGCGGCACGTGAGCGTTTAGATTTGGAATCGCGTCTGCGTCGCGGAATTGAACAGGGTGAACTTCGCGTATTCTATCAAGCGCAAGTAGATATGATTAGCGGTGAAATCATTGGCGCAGAAGCACTTGTTCGCTGGCAAGAACCCAATGAAGGCTTAATTCCTCCCTATAAATTTATCCGTATTGCTGAAGAAACGGGACTCATTATGCGCATTGGTGAATGGGTGCTCCGCGAGGTCTGTCGCCAAGGCAAAGAATGGCTAGATGCAGGGTTTGCACCCATTCGCTTGGCTGTTAATGTTTCACCCGCGCAATTTAAACATTGCGATATGCTTGAGCTGATTACGTCCGTGCTAAACGAAACCCATTATCCTGCAGAACAGTTAGAAATTGAATTAACAGAAAGTGGTTTGATGGAACATCAAGAAGTAGTGATCGATATTCTCGGAAAATTGCGTGATCTTGGCATCCATTTAGCCATTGATGATTTTGGCACCGGCTACTCGTCACTAGCGTATTTAAAACGCTTCCCGATGAATGTGCTAAAAATTGATAAAAGTTTTATCGACGACATCCCTTACTCGGCTGACGATATGGCCATTACATCGGCGATTATTTCAATGGGGCAAACGCTCGGCTTTAAAGTCTTAGCTGAAGGCGTAGAAACACCCGAGCAACTCGCATTTCTCTCGCAAAAAGGCTGCGATATCTATCAAGGCTACATTACCAGCAAACCCGTTCCAGCAGATAAATTTTTACAATTCAGGCTGGATGCAATGAAAAAGCATTCTGCTTAATATCCACAGTTCTTGAGTGTGCAAATCAAATTCATACACACTCAAGATAAACTCATCTCGTTATCCTCAACATCGATTTAAACGATTTAAAACGCAAATATTGCCGACAACATGAAAAAAAAATGGTTTTTTAATCGTTTTTCTTCATTTTTTATGCAATTTTCCTCATAAAACTGCAGATAATCCCCACCACATGAGTAAAAACCTCTATATCCATCATTAGAAGGATATAACCCATTTGACCTTGTGGCATAAAATCAAAAAACAATTATGATTTAGGTTTGTTTGTTGTTTGGTTTTCTCAACCAAAAATTAAAAAAGTTGCCTAGATTTTATATTTTTTATTGGATTTATAATCTCTCGCTTACATCACTACGGCTTTTAATACCCACAATAAAAAATTAAGTATCTTTGGTATTGAAATGCTAAATACGATAGAAACTACATAACCCAATCATAATTGTTAATCGTTTTTTATTAACAGTCTTTCTATAACAATCGATTAAATAATGATAAAAAATGAAATACTTCCCTTATATCAACTGGTTTGCATCAGCAAGGCCGTTAAAGTTTTTTCTGTTCGTGAATTGAAGATTATTTTTGAAACAGCAGATATATTTAACCAAACATGGAATGTCAGCGGGACGTTATTTTATAACCAAGATTTATTTTTTCAAGTCTTAGAAGGTGAAAAAAACACGATTAAAGCCTTGTTTAAGGATCATATTTCAAAAGATAAACGACATACCCATGTTCATTGTTTTTTTGAAAGTCCAATTGAAAAACGAACTTTCCCAAATTGGAATATGGCTTTTTATGGTAACAACAATAATGAAATCATAAATTTGTACCAATTGAATGACGATGAAATAAAGTCGATAGAAAATTTTTTTCAAGACAAAATCACTTTATGTTTTAAGGAGTTAGTTGCTTATTATAAATTAACCTTAACGAATTGATCTCCTATAAAGAATTATCACCAAACCATTTTGATCAATCAAAGGGAATAAATTATTTATGACTAGCGGAAGATTTCAGGCTAGCGCTCTATCACTTATATGTATGGAAGTCATTGCTTTCATTTTTCGCTCTTTTGCTTAATTTTCAATATTAGTATTTGCCATGGAACTACACGAAAAAATTCGATCAATTAGAAAACTAAAAGGTTGGTCACAAGAAGAAATTGCCGCTAAATTAGAAATGTCATCTAATGGGTACGGTAGCATTGAGAGAGGTGGTACAGATGTGAATTTATCTCGACTCATAAGCATTGCTGAATTATTTGATATGACACTGCTGGAATTGATGAGTTTTGATTCGAATGGCGCATCCAACAGTGCTACCAATATAACAAATGGTACAATTTCTCCTATAAATCATCACCAAAGCGAAACCCGTGCGAAAATGCAATTTGAATTAGAAAAACAAAAACTGATGTTAGAAATTGCCAACCAAAAAATCACAACTCAAGACTTTGAAATTGAAAAACTCACGAAAATCATTGCAATAATGAAAGATGAAATTAAAGTCTTAAAAGGTCAATAAAAAAAGCCAGCGTGAATGCTGGCTTTTTTGTGCTCAATTTTGTGAATAAGAATTCGCTTAGTTACCCAGCCAAATCAACTCAACACGACGGTTTCTCACTCTACCCGCTTCGGTGCTGTTATCTGCAACAGGATGCGATTCACCGTAGCCATGCGCGGTCAATTTGTTTTTCACGCCTTTATGCGCTAAATAATCTGCAACGGACTGTGAGCGCGCTTTTGATAAACGTAAATTATGTTTATCTGTGCCTTCGCTACTGGTGTGACCTTGAACTTCTAAATCATTTTTTTGTGGATAGGCAATTAAACTTTTTGCTACGCCATCTAAAATACTTTTTGCACTCGGTGTTAACTGCGCTGAATCATATTCAAATTGCACGCCTTTAATTTCTAAACTGATTGGACAGCCTTTTGCGTCAACTTTACTTCCCGCAATGGTTCCAGAGCATAAATCCAAACAATTATTTACACCATCACTGTCGCTATCTTGCGTTGAGCAATCAGCAACAGGCGTTGGAGCAAGCGGTTTTGCGATAGGTAATTCAATTTTAGGCTCGGGGCGGTGTGCTTTTTCACCTAAGGGTAGGACAAAACCTACATTCACCACCATTTCATGAAAATCGTCGCTACTTGCTGTATTAGATAAATTACTATTGAAATTATTGTTGTAGCGATAACGCACATCACTGCGCAAAAATAAACCTTCGCAAATTTCATAGGTTAAACCCAAACCAGCCTCACCTAGAAAACCCACTGCGTTCGCACCATGAACACTGGTATTTGCAGCACCAGCGCCAACTACCGCGTAGGGTGAAAATTTATCTCTAAAGAAAAAATACTGTAAATCAGCCGTTCCGCCTGCTAACTCTGAATCATCAGCAGTTAAATCGAGTGTATTGGTTACACTGCCTAAATTTTGATAAAACCCTTTTAATTCCGCGTTAAAGTGTGAGTTTAGCATTTTACCTACCGCTAAACCGCCACCCCAACCATCATTACTGTTACGTTCGCTGTCAGTTTTAACATACGAACCAAAAGGCGCAACGTACCAGCGGGTATCTTCTTCTTGCGCGGCGTGTGAAATCGCTGGCGCGGCTAACGCAGTGAATATTGCAACGGCTAAATATTTTTTCATTTTTATCATTTCTCTTAATATATTAAAGGGATAATACACCCAGTCTATACGCCAATCACACACAATGCAAAACGTAAACGTAAAAATGTGACTTTGCTCACATTTTTAGAGAAAAAATAAGTAGCTCGAAAAATAGCAAAAAATTAAAACAAGCCTAATTGAACTTGAGCCACTTCTGACATCATCTCACGCGACCAAGGTGGATCTAAGCAAACCTCCACATTCACGCTCGCCACATTTGGTAAGTCACGAATCCCTTTTTCCACGTCACCTTGAATCACAGGCCCCATACCGCAACCAGGGGCGGTTAATGTCATGATAACGTGAACATGATAATCCGATTCACTGACTGAATGCAGCTGACATTCATACACCAAGCCTAAATCCACAATATTGACTGGAATTTCAGGGTCATACACTGTTCGCATTACCGCCCAGCAATTTTCTTTGACCGCGGCCTCGCTATTATCACTCACTAGCTCAGCACTGTGATGGGCTTCTCTGCCCAATGCATCAGCATCTTTGCCCGCAATGCGAACCATGTGACCATACGGTGTAATAACGGTGAAGTTATCGCCCAACGCTTGATGGAGCGTCACGATATCGCCTGCGTTAAGTTTACCAATATGCCCATCAGGGATGGTAATCACATCCACATTGCGCGTTAGGGTAATATTTTCTTTTTCTGACATGATATGTTTATAAAGTTAATTTAAAAAATGTTGTGCATCTATAAGCTGCCCTGTCACATCTATACTTTCATCGCTGAGCAAATAGCAAAAAATCGGATTCAAAGATGCCATGGATGGCAATAAGCTCTTATCTTCAGCCGGATAGGCGCGACGACGCAAAGGGGAATCAATCGGGCACGGAATTAAGGTGTTCACACGAATTTTTCGGCCGCCTTCAAGCTCTTGCGAAAGCACACTCGCAAGACCTTCAATAGCCACTTTCGATACACCATAAGCGCCGCAATAAGCCGGTGCAAGTCGTGCTGACGAATCAGAGATAAAGACAATGGACGCGTGTGGCGCTTTTTGCATAACGGGCAACAGTTCACGTGTCAAAATAAAAGGGGCGTTGACATTCACGTTAAACGTATGCCCCCACTCTTTTGTGCCAAATTGGATTAATGGTGTAAACGCGCTTAACTCAACAGCGCCATGCACTAAGCCGTGCAACATACCGTATTTTTCATCAATGCGCTGTGCCATCTCAATATAATCATTTTCACTTGCACCAGCCAAATCAAAGGGATACAAAATAGGTTCAATGCCGCCCTGCTCTAAAATGGCGTCATAGACTTTTTCAAGTTTAGGTAAATTTTTATCTAGCAAAATGACAACTGCACCTTGCTTTGCAAATTCAAGCGCCGCCGTTGAGCCAAGACCACCGGCGGCGCCCGTAATTAAAATAACTCGATTCTCTAAAATCATAATACGTTTTTAAGCCATGTCAGTAATTGCGCGGGCGAGTCAATTAACGCCTCAGCCCCCCAAGTTTCAGGCTGATCGTTTGGTTGCAGATACCCATAAACTGCCGCCAGCGTGCGCATATTTGCGGCGTTTCCAGCCACAATATCATGCGCTGCATCGCCAATATAGACGCATTCACTCGCCAGCACGCCTGCCTGCTCACACGCGGCAAATAAAGGCGCAGGGTGCGGCTTAGGTGTCGGTGTGCTGTCACCGCTAATAACACACGCTGCGCGAGAGCTTAAATCAAATGCGTGAATTAACGGCACTGTAAAACGTGTACGCTTATTGGTGACAATGCCCCAAGGAATAGGGTGCGATTCGATAAAAGTGAGTACCTCACGCATGCCATCAAAAAAATCGCTGTGCGTGGCAATGTTATTTTCATAAAGCGAAAGCATTGCGTCTAACATACGTTCGCGTGTTGGCGTATCTACGTTTTTATCAATACTCGCATCAATCATTGCCACCGCGCCAAAGGAAACGTTTGGTTTCACAAAGTCAAAACTGACGGGCGGAAAATCGTATTCGATTAACGTTTTATTCAAACACGCGACCAAGTCCGGTGCGGTATCGATTAACGTACCGTCTAAATCAAATAATACGCACGAAATGGTTTTTTTCATCACGTTAAGCTGGCTTTTTGAACGCAGCGATATAATTCACATCAATATCGTTGCCGAGCGAAAAACGTTGCGTAATGGGATTATATTCAATGCCAATCATCCCTTGCAGTTCAAGTCCCGCAGATCTAGCGCTTTGGCTTAGTTCTGACGGCTTAATAAATGTTTTATATTCATGGGTTCCTTTTGGCACCATTTGCATCACATATTCTGCGGCAACAATCGCCAGTAAAAAGGCTTTGGGGTGTCGATTGAGCGTTGAGAAAAAAACCAAACCCTCTGATTTGACGAGTTTCGCACACGCTGAAATAATCGACCCCGCATCAGGAACGTGCTCAAGCATTTCCATGCAGGTGACCACATCAAAACTTTCCGGTTGCTGTGCGGCCAACGTTTCAACACTGATTTTCTGATAATGAACGTTTGTGCCTGTTTCAAGCGCGTGTAATTCGGCAACATCAACCAGATCACCACTCAAATCAATACCTAACGCATCCGCTCCTTTTTGCGCGAGCGCCTCCGTTAAAATGCCGCCACCGCAACCCACATCGAGAATTTGACGATTTTCAATTGATGTAAACTGTTCAATAAACCCTATGCGCAGCGGATTGACGGCGTGTAAGGTTTTAAACTCACCGTGTAAATCCCACCAGCGCTCTGCCATTGAGCCAAATTTTTCAATTTCGTGTGCGTGTACGTTTTCATTCATATTAATTTAAGTGTTTCTTTAATAAATTGGGTATAGTTTAGCTTATTAGTAGGTTATTTGTCATGCTATGATATTTCAATTACCTTTTCATTTCAAAAACCACTCATAAACCGTGAGTTTTGCCACTAAATAGCCTGATCAGGCTTGTCTTGTAATTTGCCAGCAATAATGGATTTTTTGATCGCGTGCAAAGTCTTCAGGAATCGTTTTTGCCGTAATATCGGCAATGTTTAATCCTGAAAATTGGGTCAAATCAAATTTAAAACGTCTAAAATTCGTTGAAAAATAGAGCGTTCCTGAAGGCGTTAACAACTTAGACGCGTGGTCAATAAGCGCAATATAATCGAGCTGAATATCAAACACGTCTTCCATGCGTTTTGAATTAGAAAATGTCGGCGGATCTAAAAAAATCAAATCATATTGTCTTGATTGACGTTTCGCTTCGCTCGCCAACCACTGAACGCAATTCGCTTGAATGAATTCATGTCTACCGGATGTCTTATTGAGCGCTAAATTATCTTTTGCCCACTGTAAATAGGTGTTTGACATATCCACCGTAGTGGTCACACTCGCGCCACCGACCGCCGCATGAACCGTGGCGCTCCCTGTGTAGGCAAATAAATTCAAAAAGCGTTTACCCTGCGCCTGTTTTTGAATCAAAAGCCGAATTGGGCGATGATCTAAAAATAAGCCAGTATCTAAATAATCTTCAAAATTCACACGCAAACGGCATCCGCCTTCAACGACTTCATGAAAGATACCTAGTTCACTGTTTTTTTCATATTGCTCGGTACTGCGTTGTTTTTTGCGCACTTTTAATAACACTTGCGCTGGTGG